>JABFRV010000176.1 GCA_013140975.1 Saprospiraceae bacterium | reverse complement strand
GTATTGAGAATATTAGATTTTTCATAAAGGTTTGGTTGAAATAAAAAAACCACGAAACATTCCGTGGTTTTTTTTAATTTTTTATAATTGATTATTTTTCCGCTTCAAACATTGAAGGATCTATTGTTGAATTGACTAAAATTTTTGTCATTTCAACAGGACCATTCTGAGAGGCAATTGTGTAAGGAAATATGAAACCAGATTCTGTTTCTTTATAATTGCTAAAATCAACTTGAACATCATATTCTTTTCCATCCGCTTTTTGTTTAGAAACTTTTCTAACGATATGAAAGCTGGTTGGATCTATAAGATAATAATGTGTGTTGGCTGCTTTAGTTACTACTTTTAATTTATGACATTCTGTACCTTCGACATCATCCATTCCAAGATATTCAACAGTGTGACCTTTTTCCTTATAATTCACGAGTTCACCTTCAAGATCCATTTGATCTACAGATTCCTTAACCTGATCTGCAGTCATTGCTTCAGGCTTAGTCTGTCCGCCACCAAAGGGCATAAAAACCCATCCAGAATCTTTGTTTACAGACATCCAACCCTTCATTCCCATAACTTCAATGACCATTTTGAAGGCTTTGTTCTTCAGAGTCATGAATTTCATTGGGATTTCCATGCCATTTGCATTCACTTTGCCTTCCATAATAACACTTTCAATCGATTTTATCTTATCTAAGCCGCCTAAAGCCTTAATGTTTTTATCGATTATTTCATCAGCAGTCTGAGCCGTAACAGACCAAACTGAGAGGGTAATTCCTAATATAAAAGTCAGTAATTTTTTCATTTATTATAAATTTTGCCCAAAGTTAAGCTTCCCTATTGATATCTACGAAATTCTTCGTCCGACTGCCCTATTTTTAAGATTAATTTAATAAAAAAACCGATGACTGAGATAAAGAATATTTTAGCCAGATATTTTAATCCACATAAGATTATTCACAACCTATTAAGCTCAGTAATGTTTTATTGCCGAAGCCAAAAATTGATATGGAATTTTACAAGATTAAGGTAGATAAAGTAATTCAGGAGACAGAACAAAGTGTTAGCGTCGGTTTCAAACTTGACAAAGAACATCCAATAAGAACTTATAGTCCTGGACAGTATCTTACTTTGCGCTATGATATGCAGGGTGAAAAGTTTTTACGATGTTATTCATTTTCATCCCTGCCAACAGATGAATATTTGACCTTTACAGTTAAGAAAACCAAACACGGTTTCATAAGTAGGGAATTGGTAGAAAATATTGCTGCAGGTATGGAATTGGAAGTGGCTTCTCCTCAGGGTAAATTCAAAGTTAAGCGTAACGACACACAAAGAACTTCTCATTACTTTTTTGCTGCCGGAAGTGGAATTACCCCTATACTTTCAATGATCAGATTTATCCTGGAAGAAGATGCAAGTTCAAAAGTTTTCCTTTTGTATAGTAACAAAAAAGAGGAAGAAATAATTTTTTACAATACTTTGAAAGATCTTCAAATAAAATATCAGGGACAAATAGAAGTTTTTTTTACATTAACAGGTGAAAAAAATAGTCTTTTGCAGAAAATTTTTAATAAAAGTAAAACAGAGTGGTCAGGGTGGAAAGGAAGAGTTGATGATAAATTAATAGAAAAGTTTTTTGAAGAAATTCAAGACAAAAATAAAAATAGAGAATATTATATCTGTGGCCCTGGAAAATTTATCAACAATATTGAAAAAATATTACAGCAAAAAAATATTGCTAATTCTAATATTCATAAAGAATACTTTACTGTAACACAAGAGAAAAATTCATCAAAGAAAAATGACCCTCAACTACTACCGGAAGCTGTTCTATCCTTCTCTTTAAAAGGCCAAAAAAATACGATTAAAACCTTGCATGGAGAAAAAATACTTGAAGCATTAATACGCGAAGGATATGATCCTCCTTATTCTTGTTCCAGTGGAGCTTGTTCAAGTTGTGTAGCAAAAAAAATCTCAGGTGAAATTATCATGGACTCATCACTTGCACTTGATGATTCTGAAATTAAAGAGGGATATATTCTGACTTGTCAATCGAGATGTGTAAGCGAACAAGTAGAGATTGAATATTAAAAAAATCTTACCAACTCAAGCATTTTTCCCAATCCAACAATTCCAATTGAGTTGAATCTTGTAACTCATATTTACGAATAAGCTTTGTATGTGTCGCGGCCCCAATCGATGTATTTCCAGGATGAATATTCTCGTATGTAATGCTCTTAATAGGCTGATTATTTATTTTTAGTTTTATTTCTTTTGGAATACGATACGCTTTGGGTTCTGAGATTATATCCGGAAAATTTTCAAGTAAGCCAACTTCCTTATCAATAACTTGTATATGCTTCACGTATGGGTTGTCATTGTTTTCAACTTTTTTATACTTATATAAAATAATTTTCACGAGTGATAGATCCCCGTCTTTATTAATTTTATTAAAATATAATATTGAACTGGGTTCTTTCATTGAAGGACGAAGTTCAACTTTTAATGTATTGACATTCTCCCAAACGTAATAACCACGAGTATATTTAGTTTTAGAATGAATGGATGAAAGTTCCAATTCTTCAAATTCATTTTTAATTATTGGGTTATAGTTTTTATCATACTTAACTCTTGGATTAGAAACAAAAACAACACGACAAGGGTCAATGAAATAGAGGTATGAAAATTGAACCATTTTAGACTCGGCTAAAGTTGGATCTGAAGGAAGCGTTTCTATTTCCTTGTCTACTTTTGATTGCCGTTCGTTAGTAAGTATTTTTATTTTCGTGTTTTGTTGTTCTACGCGATTGATTCTCATTTTTTCTCCATTCAAAAATGCATCGAGATCGTAGTTGTCACATATGACGGGCAAATGATATTTTGTTCCTTCAAAATTTCTATCTTCCCAACGAATACCACTCATATATATACTTTTATGAGTTTTTGTTTCGTTAGCAATAAAATCAGAATTTATGTTTAATCGGGCAACGAGCTTTTTTTGGGATTCTTCGTATAAAATAAAATCTGATGTGCGTGGAAGCTTGTGTGTGCAAGAGGCAAATAAAAAAATAACTGTAATATAAATAAATGTCTTCATTTCTACTTAATGATAGGATAAAAACCAGTTGCACCCAATGAATAAGATTCCTTTAATACAGAATAATGCTTTGCCATAGTTCCTTTATTATGTATTAGATTTTGTATATCTAACCAAGGCATATTATTAAGTGAAAAATTTACCGAATAATCTCTTCTTAGATCATTGGCAACGAGATAAACTTTTCCAGAATTGAGGAAATATTGTCTTTCATCTTTGTGCAACACGATTGCTTGCTTTAAAATATTACTTAACTCAAACATTCCATGGCTATATCCTGTAAATCTGTCAAAACCTAAGGCAAAGGAAAATCTTTTTGAATCAGAAGAGTCCACTAACCGATCATTTCCATATTGAAAATAACCTCCACCGGTCCACCATCTATCTTTACCATCACCTGTTAAAATATATTGGTATGGCGTTCCATCATTATAATATGCAATGACTGCTTTCCATATTGTAGCTCTTGCAAAACCTACTTGTTGATGTCTTCCATTAAAATTGCTAATAAAATTTGTTCCTAGAGTAATGCTGGAGTTATAATCCTGAACTAATGATGATCTATAGAAAAAATGAAAGTTCTTATTTTCGTGCTGGATTTGAAGCGGTTTTTTAGCACCGCCAAGCGTAATAGAAAATCCATTAACGATATCTATTTGCGAGTTGGAAGATTGTCGAAGTATTTTATCCTCTATGTTATTTGTTTCATCTTTTTTATTGAATTCAAGAATGCTTGTTCCGATTCCATTTTGGTACAAAGTAATTCCAGGTTGAAAAGCAATATCTACATAAAAGTTTTTCGTAACAGGAATTTCCCTGTGAAATCCAAGATTAATTCCTGCAGAAATATTGGTCACATAATTTCTTTTGGGAAGACCAAATTCAATTCTAGCAAAGCCAATAATTCCAATATTTTGTCGGACATCCTGTGAGTAGAGTATTGTATGTAGACAAGCCGTTAAGAGAAGACTAAAGGCAATTTTCTTTAATGGCTTATTGAGATTCATTGTGACAAATCTAAAACATATATTTTAGAATATATATATCAGGTATTCTTTCACTTGTTATCACAGAAAGAAGATATTTGAATCAATGTGAGAAATATGATTATAAATTGAAGGAAATAATGTTGAATCATGACGATAAATCTTATTTTTGCGTCCCCTAAAGGGTAGATTTTAGAGGTAAAATCATAAATTCTATATATAATTCTCTGGTTATGAGTATTGTATCATAGTATTTTCTACAAAGTTCATTGAAATAATGGGAAAAAGGAAAGAAAGGAAAGAGGAATAATTGATACTATTTAGAGATAAATAGAATTAATAAAGAATCGAGTAGAATTGAAGGAAACGAGATGCTAGAAAAGAACT
>JABFRV010000140.1 GCA_013140975.1 Saprospiraceae bacterium | reverse complement strand
GTATAAATATTTTCAGTAAAATTTAATATATTAAAAAATGTGTAATATATAACAACTTAATAATATGAAAAATACATTAGTTATCCTTTTAATTTATAATACATTTAGCTTCTCGCAAATTGAATCTAAAATCTGGTATTTCGGACATAATCTAGGTATTAACTTTAATTCTATGCCTCCATTCCCTTTATTTAATAGTAATATATTTCAAGATGAAAGTACTTGTACAATTACAGATGAATTCGGGAATTTATTATTTTACGCAGATAAGAGTAATGTTTATAATTGGAAGCACAAAATTATGAAAAATGGGAGTAATTTATTAGGCAATAATGGTTCTTCCTCTCAAAGCCCTTTAGTTGTGCAAAAACCAGGAGAACCTACAAAATTTTATTTATTTTATGCTGCGGATGAAAATATCCCATCTGAATTGCGAAAATTGAGATATTCTATAGTTGATTTATGTGGAGATAATGGTTTGGGTGAAGTTATTTCAGGTGTAAAAAATGTTTTAATTCCTGGATCTTATTCTGAACGACTAAATGCAATATCAATTAATAAAGGAGATTCATATTGGATTTTAGCAACTGGATTTGGAAATTCTGAATTTTATTCTTTCAAATTAGATCGCGCAGGTTTTAACATTAATCCAATAATTTCTGATTGTAAAATTCGGTACCCTCCTCAGATCGGAATGATTCAACCTAATAACACGGGCAATAAAATATTATATACAGGTTCTCTCGACGCTACTAAAGATAATGGTATTTGGATCATGGATTTCGATATTAATACAGGAAAAGTATCAAATACACAACCAATAAATCCATCAATTCATGCATATGATGCTTTGTTTTCTCCTGATGAGAAATATATTTATTACACTGCTTTTTGGTTTCCGTCAGGTGTATATCAATACAATATACAAACTAAAGCCACGACTACACTAATTCAAAATCAATCAAGTTATTATGTTGGGGCAATGCATTTAGGTCCAGATGGAATAATATACATCTGTGATACAAGAAAGCCAAGTTTAAGTTGTATTTTAAAGCCTAATAACGATGGAAATTCTTGTGATTTTAGAGAGAATTATTTTAAATGTGATCCACGGGGTTCAAATGTTTTAGGACTTCAAAATTCAGTTTTTAATTATGGAATAATAAAAAATATTCGGCAAGATAATTTTTTAGGTCCTGACATATTTGCGTGTAATAATATTAATCTTGAATTAAATTCTCCAAATGATTGTACATTTTGGTCAGATGGATCGGTTTCTAAAAAAATGTCTATTACTAAGATTGGAACTTATTATGCTTATTATAAATTGTGCGATGAAATTGTTGTTGACACCATTAATATTATTGAAGGCAGTACTATGAAAGTTAAACTTCCTAATGACACTAGTTTTTGCGGTTTATTTCAGTTAAATGTTTTGGCCCTGGATGGATTTAAAAATTATGAATGGAGTAATGGTATCATTGGTAAGTCAAATCTAATTTCTAAATATGGGGAATTTTGGGTTTGCGCGATTGATAGTTGTAATTATAGAAGCTGTGATACAATAACTATATTAGAAAAACCAGGATTCACTATTTCAACTATTAGTGACACAGTTATCAAATCAGGAGATTTCATTAAATTGAATTCTTTACTCAGTAATGCAAATAATTCTTCCAAAATAAAATTTCAATGGACCCCTAAATTTGGCCTAAGTTGTACAGATTGCAAGGACCCAATTGCAATGCCTAAATCAACGCAAAAATATAGGGTTAGAGTATTTGATTTAGAGACAGGTTGTTTCACAGAAGATTGTGTAATAATTAAAGTAGAATGTTGTTTAATTAAGTAATGATTTTAGCATTAGGACTAACAATTTATTTTTGAATGAACAGTCAAGGTTTCATTATTAGTATTTATTATTTTTAAATGAACTATCAAAAATTTAATAATGTATTTGAAGTATAACATTTATTTTTTGGAATCGTATCCTATTATCTTTAAATGAATAACAAATTAAATCATTTACTTCTAGTTGTTTTAACATTCTTCCTAGTAGCCACAATATCTGGTCAAAGAGTTCAATTAAATGAGCCAACAAGATTCTTAAGACTTAATGATGTATTATACTTAAATCAAGTTTATGGTGGAAATCAGGATTCAAAAGGGTTTTTGTGGTTTTATTCAGATAAAGGTGTTTTAAAATTTGATGGTTTCAATTTTAAAGTTTTTAATAAAGAAAGTGGATTGCCAAATGAAAATGTTTGGTTTATAACAATTGATTCTAGAGATAGAATTTGGCTGCATTCTCATGATGAATCAATTGTTTATTTACAGAATGATTCTATTAAAGAAACTGACCGTTACAAACATACTAATTATTTATATTATGTTTTTGAATTAAATAAAGATTCACTTATTTTATTTTCTAAACCAAGTAGGTTTTTAGTAACTTTTAGTAATAATAATCATAACCTAAGTTATATAACGAGTTTTGATGAAAAATTGCAAAAATACTTTAATAATATTGCAAATGTTTGTTTGACGAAAAGTATGACTGACTTGAATAGACTAAATTCAGGGAATAATGGAGAAGACTCGTATATGGATGGATATTCAATTGTTTTTAATAATTGTATTTATGGTTTAAGTAACTTAAATAATAAAATTTATATCTACAACTGTGAAAGTGACAATAAGTTTACTCAAGAAATTGAAAAGGGACTTTTTTACTGGCCGGAAAAAATTAATAAGACAATAAACTTTTCAAGTTCCAAAAATTTGTATATATTTAACAAGGAAAAAGTTGTATCTTACTATTCCTTCACTAATTCTAGCAGTCAAAATAATCGGTCTTTCAAAGATAAGAATAGTAATATTTGGGCAGCAAAAAAAGCAAACTATTTAGAATATTTTAATGGTTTGGAACTCAGTAATTTTACAAAATTACATTACTACACTAATTCTGTTGTAAAATCATTTCAATTTGATAGCTTAATATTTATAGAGCTTGATAATCGTACTTCTCAAATATTTAACTGTAAAAGCAAAAATATAGTTGCAGCTTTTAATATTTTTGGAATTAAGGAAGTTGGCCCTTGGCTAAACGGGTGGTTCTGGGTTAGAACGAATAATAGACTAGTCCTTGTAAATGAATTTGGAAAAGAAAAGGATTTTTATAAAGAGACAAGTGAGATGGGTTTGCAGGAAAAATTGATGTCATGGGGCCCTATTAATTCTTTATATATTTCAAAAGACAGTATTTTAACTTCAACTCATCATAATAAGTGTGATATTATTTACAGAAGCGATAGTAAAATTGGGAGACAAGAAATATTTAGAAGTAATTATAGAGTTACATTTTTGTATTCAATTGATTCAATGTATTATGTTGTGACCAATGAAGTAATTTATTTATTGAATAAGGAATTAAAAATTCAAGATTCCTTATTTTTGGCAAATGATTTTAAGAATTTGAATGTTAGCTCTTTTAGTTATTCTAAAGAATTTAACAAATTATTCTTTGGAACCTCTGGTGATGGTGTTTTTATGTTGAATAAGAATCTAACTAATTTAATAAAGATTAGAGAAACAAACAAGCTAGATATATTTAATGTTTTTTCAATTAAGAATTATTTATTTGCTCACTCAAGTAAGGGTATTTTTTCTTTTGTTTATAATAAGGAAAATTTTGAGTATAATACAGTGTATGCAAATTCTTATGGAATTGACCCAGATGAAATTAAGCATTGTTATTATAATGGCGATTCGGTCATAATACTATTGAAGAATAAAATTATTTCTTTTGAGTATACATTAAGAGATACTGTTAAAGATTCATTAACTGTTTACGAATGTAGAATAGACAGTCAAAAATTAGAAATTAAAAATGATTTTAAGATTCCTTATAAATTTACTTTATTGACATTTAAGTTTTCAACATTTAATTTTGGTAGAATTTATGATACGAAATTCAGATATAGATTTAACGAATCTGATCCATGGATAGTGCTTTCTAGCAATCTTATTGAATTGTCCCAATTGGCTTCCGGTGATTATAAATTAGAGATTCAAGCATTTAATAAATATTCGAATGAGGTTTTAGCAAGTAAAGTAGTTAGATTTAATGTTGCCACCCCTTGGTATAAATCTACCTTTTTTATTCTTAGCATAAATTTGTTGTTTCTTGGATTCGTATTCTGGCTATACCGCTCTTGGCTACGTCGAAAACAAAAAGTTGAAAACGATTTAAGAACCTTAGAACTAAGTCTTCGTGAATCGAAAATAAAACTACTTGAAAATCAGATGAACCCCCATTTCTTGTTTAATTCACTGACTTCTATTAAATCATTTATATTGGGTAAGGATATAAAAAATGCGGATTATTATCTTGGTTATTTTAGTAAATTAATGAGATTGTACTTAGATTCTTCCAGGAATTCAATGATAAGTATTGAGAATGAGATTGAAT
>JABFRV010000068.1 GCA_013140975.1 Saprospiraceae bacterium | reverse complement strand
GTGTGAATAGTGCTAAAATTGCTAAGAAATACTTTTTCATGGCTCTTGAATTTAAGATTAAACAAATAAGGAATTCTAATTTTCTGCTTCTATAGATTTATTCGAATAAAGTAAAAATGTTACCTGGAATAAATGTTAAATAGTAAATAATAGATAATAAAATGAAAACTAGTTTTATAGGAATGAACTAATAAATAGAACCTTAGGATGGGCTAAATTTTAAAATGTAAGATGTGTATTTATAAATAAAAAAAGCCTTCCGAAGAAGGCTTTTGTATTCCACAATTTACTTACATGTTAGTTGGCAAATGGTGCAAGACCGTTACAAATATCATCACAGGTCCAGATTAATGCTCCGTTAGTTGCTGCTCCTTCTTCAAGTTTTAATTCTCTGAAGGTAGTTTCTCCATTTGATTTAAATAGTTGTTTCACAAATGGCACTCCTCGGGGAGTTAAACCTCTTAGTATTAAAACTGTTCCACAATCACATTTGTAAATGAAACCTCCGGGTCTTTGTTTTACAATAACTCCTTGTTCATCCAGATCAGCAAAAACATTTATGGATAATGTAGAGTTCATAGGATTAATGTTATTGTCATGTGTAAATGAACTCAAGCAAATTACACCAATAATGGCTACGAATAATTGAACTGCGTTTTTCATGATTTATATTTTTTAATAATGAATAAATATTGATTACATATATTTATTCGACAAATAAAAAATAGTTATCAAAGGAGATGATTAATAATAGTAATAAACAATCTTCTCCTCATCTAGAAATCAATTTCAAACTATTTGCAATAAAAAAAAGAAACCCTCACGTATGAAGGCTTCCTTTCAACTATATATTCATTAGTTAGTCGGATAGTCAGAATGCGATGTAGTTCTTTAGTCTTAACTCTTATTTATTTATCCTGTAGTTGGATATATGTTATCAAATTATATTGGGATGATATAAATAAAAAAGGCCCCCAAATTGAGAGCCTTTATATTTTTATAAAATAAGAATGATTAGTTCATGATTTTATTTTCAGTTTTAACTTCCTTTTCTTTTGAGCAAGATTTAGCTCCTTTAGCGCAGCACGCTTTTTTACTTGAACAGCACGCTTTTTTGCTTTCCGTAGCCGGTGTTGCATTTACGAATGTAGCTGTTGCCTGATCAAACGTTACTTCAGTTGAAACTGTGCTACCAGTAGCATCTTGAGTGTTTTTGTAGAAACAAACTTTACCAGATTTTTCGCATACTCTTTTTTCGATAGAAGCATCTTTTGTAGCAGCTTCAGAGGCAGCCATAACATAAGCTGGATCTGTGCTGGCAGAAGCTTCAGCAGACTTAGAGCAGGATTTTTTAGCTCCATGAGAACATTGTGCAGAGATTGTACCAATTGAAAGTACTGAACCTAGAAGGACGAAGAAGATTAATTTTTTCATGTGAATTTCTAATTTTACGCAAATTTATAACAAAAACGCTTTAAGTAAGGTCATTGTGCTATTTTTAACGTAATTTTAAAGAATTGAAAGGAATGAAAATATTTCTAATTGGCACATTTTCAATAATTTGCGTGTTATTAACTAGTGGATGTAAGTCCAGTAAAAGTATGAAAATGGCAAAAGAAGCGATTAAAATTGGCAACGGAGGAGGTTTTGCGGGTATAGAGCATACAATTACCATCCATGAAGATGGAATGATTAAATCTTCTCTTGGCGAATATAAAAAGCTTAAAAGTGGCGTTGTTACTCAGATCCTTTCGAATGTTCAAGTTTTAGGATTGGATAAATTGGAATATAATTCCCCGGGCAATATTTACAATTATGTTGAATTTGTCAATGGCTCCGAAATGAAACGAATTGCCTGGGATCCGCAAAACAAAAATGTCCCATCTTCCTTGACACTTTTTTATAACAATATCAATCAAATAATAAACAAGTCTAAAAAATGAAAAAATTTTTACTCCTCGTTTTGTGTATTTCTTTTCATTTTAGTAATGCACAGATTTTAAAAGAAAAATACAATTTCAGTAATCCTTCCATAGTAAATAATGAAAAAAAAATATTGGATAAAAGTTTCAAGCCTTATCGAGGGTATCCACTTGCCAAAGAAGGAGTGAATTTTAAAACCGCTTCAGAACCTAGATTTCTAATGTCAAAACCAGGATCCGGAATTCAAGTTTTATCTGTAAATGAAGAAAAAGTTCCAACGGCAATTCAAGTAGCTCCCGGTGCTGTTCATCTTTCTGTAACTGATGCCATAGATTTATCAGAGAATATGAAGAGTCTTTTAAAATTGAAGTCAGAGGGGAATATCAGTTTTCAAATTAAGGATGTAGAAATTGATTTGCAGGGAACAGAGCATTCAAGAATGAATCAACTTTATAAAAATGTTCCTGTGATTGATGTTGAATATATTTTGCATACTTATAAAGATGGATCATTATTTTTAAATGGTAACGCATTAAGAGTGCCGGAGCTAAATGTTCAGGCTTCTGTGCCAGTAGAAAATATAAGTGAAATATGTAAATCTTATTTTGCAGATAAGATTGTAACATATGATGATCAGGCTGTAAATGAAATTCTAAAAACCGGAGTTTTGCGCAAGACATTGGGTGTATGGAAAGATAATTCAGACAATCTGTGGAAGCTGGTTTATTTTGTTAAATACAAAGCCAACCTTAGGACAAATTTTGATTGTTATATAGATGCTCAGTCCGGCAAAGTATTAAAAATATTATCTAATATTTGTAACTTTTCTTCACATCACAATTGTACACACGATGATGAAGAAGCTCCTCTTGGAGCTGAAACTGCTGTCGCTCAAGATTTGTATAATTCTAATCAAACAATTAATGTATGGAAAGAAGGTAACAATTATTTCATGATTGATGCTTCACGACCCATGTTTAATTCCTCAAGATCTAAATTCCCGGATAACACGGTTGGTGCAATAATTACTTTTGATGCGAAGAATCGGAATGCAGAATCATCATCCTTCACCGTTGATCATATAGTGTCCTCAACCAATACCTGGCCATCTAAAACATCTGTTTCCGCTCATGTTAATGCAAGTAAAGCATATGAGTATTTTAGAATTAATCATTCGCGAAATTCTATAAACGGAGTAGGGGGAAATATTATCTCAATCATAAATGTTACTGATGGAGGAGGTCAGATGGACAATGCATTCTGGAATGGTGAAGCCATGTTTTATGGAAATGGAAAGCAAGCTTTCACACCATTGGCAAAGAGCTTAGATGTCGCTGGTCATGAAATGTCTCACGGAGTTATCGGCAGTACAGCAAATATGGTTTATGAAAATGAACCAGGAGCATTGAATGAGTCTTTCGCGGATATTTTCGGAGCTATGATTGATCGTGATGATTGGAGAATGGGTGAAGATGTTGTGAATATCAGCATATTTCGTTCAGGTGCTTTAAGAGATCTGAGTAATCCGAACAATGGAGGAACTGGGTTGAGCTCGAATGGATGGCAACCTAAACATGTTAATGAGCAATACAAGGGATCCGAAGATAATGGTGGAGTTCATATAAATAGTGGGATAACAAATTTCGCTTATTACACATTTGTGACCGAATTAGCGAAGACAAAAGGCTTGGAAGAAGCTAAGAAAATAGGGGAAAAAGTATATTATCATGCATTGACAAAATTTTTAACCCGATCTTCTAATTTTAAAGACTTACGAGTTGCTATTGAGAAATGTGCAACAGATCTTTATGGCAATTCACCGGAGGTGCTTGCGAGTGTAAAAATTGGATTTGATAAAGTGGGTATAGCAGGAACTCCAGGCGGTGGAGGCAGTAATCCGGGGAGTAGAGTTTTAGCTGCGAATCCGGGAAAAGAATTTATTATTTGTACAGATAATGATAAATCCGGATTATATCTTTATGATTTTCAGAGCTCTCCTATACAATTAACAGCAAGAGAAATTAATTCAAAACCAAGTGTGACAGATAATGGTGCAGAAATTATTTATGTAGGTGCTGATAAAAAACTTTACTATTTGATGCGTAATTCAAATGGTACGTATACAGAAAAAGTTCTTGACACAGATCCTATTTATAGAAATGCTGTTATTTCGAAAGATGGAAATCTGTTGGCGGTTGTATATGATGTTGCTGAAAACCAAATACACGTGTATAATTTTACAACACAAAAATGGGCTGATTTTAAACTTTACAATCCTTCCTATAGCAATACAACAACAGGAGACGTTCAATATGCAGATGTTATGGATTTTGACCATAGCGGACAATACGTTATGTATGATGCATTTAATGTGATAAAAAATACATCCGGTCAAGAGTATGAATATTGGGACATTGGATTCCTGAATGTCTTTAGTACTTCAGGCAATGCATTTGCAGCAGGAAAAATTGATAAGCTCATCGCCGGACTTCCTGAAAATGTAACGATTGGAAATCCAACTTTTAGCAAGAATAGTCTTGATGTAGTAGCGTTTGATTATATTGAAGAAGATGTTTTCGGTGCGTCATATACCTTGGTTGGCGCAAATGTAGAGACAAGTGATTTTGCAGCTATATTACAAGACCGTCCCGTTCTTTCTTATCCAAATTATTCCGTAAAAGATAATTTTATAATATTTGATGGAGAAGACAATAATCTAGATCCTTCATTAAATGTAATTGGTCTTTCATCCTCTAAGATTTCTTCCAGTGGAAATGAACAAACCATCTTACGTGGCGGTAAGTGGGGAGTTTGGTTTGCAACGGGTACGCGTAAATTAACGATTGGTGTTCAAAATATCACCGATGATAAGAATATAGAAGTGTATCCGAACCCATTTGAAGATTTCATTCAGGTTCAATTTGACGATATAATTTCGGGAGCAGCGTATGTTGAGATTTTCAATTCAGTTGGTCAAAGAGTACATGTAGAAAAACTAAAAAATATAATATCCGGAACTAGCTATTCTATACAAGTTTCAGAACTTAATTCAGGAGTTTACATTATGAATGTAACGACTGATTCGGGAATTTCTGAATCCGTAAAGCTGGTTAGAAAATAGAATTAATTTTTACAGCCAAACTTCTGTAGCTCCTTCATTGTTAGTAAGCCTGTATATTTTTACTTTATACTTTAGGTTTAACAACTCGTGTACGTGTTGACGAAGTACGCCTTCTCCTTTGCCATGAATAATTATCAGATAATCGGAACCAAGGACTTTATGCGAACTTACGAATTCTTCAATTGCTTTGAGTTGAAAAGTTAGAATTCTTTCAGGCCCGAGATTGGCAATGGAAGGATTTAATGATTCTATATGCAAATCGATTGAATGGTCTAATCTGATTTTATTCCTGCTCTTAATTTCAGGATTTGTTATATCAGAAATATCCGGAACAAAATCTTCATTATTCTCAACTAACTCCAATTGGTCATCATTAAATTTCTTTAACTCATGATTTATTTTAACTATAGCTATATTATTGGATTCAGAACCTTCAAATGTTCCGGTTATTGTGGTTCCTTTAATCCTGAGTTGGTCGCCAATCCAAAGTTCTTTTAGGTTCATAAATATTAAACGCAAAAGTAAATCTTAAATAGTAATAATTGAATATTGATCCCAAGTTGAAGTTGCATAAGGATTGAAGATTTAGCGCTCGTACTACTAATTTTCACTTTTATCCTAACTTTATGTCGGGACAAATTTCAATTTCCCATAGTGAGTCCCAGCCATTGATTTCTAAAACATATTAATAATTAATTTAATATGTAATTCCTTAATTTTAGAGTTTCTAAATTGATGGCATTGTTTTATCTTCGCCGCTTCAAAATAAAAATAGGGCTTTGAAATTAGTAGTTTTAAAAGAGAACAGGTCCGGAGAAAAGAGGGTGGCGATCACTCCGACTGTAGCTAAGAGCTTAATTGCCAAGGGGTTTGAACTTATGGTTGAGGCTGGCGCAGGTGAAGCATCAGCTTTTCAGGATAAAAATTATACAGATGCAGGAGCCACTGTGGTTTCGGATCGAAATGCACTTTTCCACAGTGGGGATGTGTTTGTACAAATTAACCCTTTTTCTTCTGATGCAATTAAGTCCATGAAGCAAGGTTCGGTGACCTTGTCTCTAATGTACCATCGTACCAACGAATCTCTTGTTAAAGAATTGGCAGATGCGGGAGTTTCTTCATTTTCAATGGATGCTATACCTCGTATCTCTCGTGCTCAAAGTATGGACGTCTTAAGTTCGCAATCCAATCTAGCTGGATATAAGGCAGTGACATTGGGGGCGAATGAGATGACAAAGATATTTCCACTGATGATGACTGCAGCAGGTACAATTACTCCTTCTAAAGTTTTGATTTTTGGAATTGGAGTAGCGGGTCTGCAAGCGATTGCGACTGCTAAAAGACTAGGCGCGGTTGTTGAAGCAACTGATGTTAGACCGGAAACAAAAGAACAGGCTGAATCATTAGGAGCAAAATTTATCACTGTTGATTCTGGTGGTACAAAGTCTGAAGGAGGTTATGCAACTGAAGTAACACCTGAGTATCTTGCAAAGCAGAAAGAAGCAGTCAATAAATCACTGTTTGCTGCAGATCTTGTAATTACAACGGCTCTCGTAATGGGAAGAAAAGCTCCGATATTAATTACTGAAGAACAGGTAAAGCAAATGAAATATGGTTCTGTCATTGTTGATATGGCTGTTGAACAAGGTGGAAATTGCGAATGCAGTGAGCTTGATAAAATTGTCGTTAAACATGGAGTTAAAATAATAGGAACTTCTAATCTTCCATCAACACTTGCTACGAATGCAAGTGAATTATATGCAAAGAATGTATTTAATTTATTAATGCATCTTGTTGAAAAAGATAATTTTAAGTGGGACATGGAAGAAGAAATTACAAAGGGTACACTTATTGTTCATCAAGGAAAAATACTTTCATAATTATGTTTGAATTTATATCCAGTAACATTCAGATGATCTACTTGGTCATTCTGATGATTTTTGTAGGAATCGAATTGATATCACATGTTCCTTCAGTATTGCATACACCATTAATGTCAGGTGCCAATGCGATTCACGGAGTTGTAATCATTGGAGCTATTATTGTAATGGGCCAGGCAGAAGGATTGCTAAGTCTTATTCTTGGATTTATTGCAGTAATTATGGGAACATTAAATGTTGTAGGAGGTTTTGTTGTAACTGACAGGATGTTAGAAATGTTTAAGAAAAAGAAATGATGCAAGCACACATACTCGAATTTATATATCTCATTGCATCCGTAACCTTTATGGTCGGATTAAAAATGTTAAGTAAACCCGATACTGCTCGTAAGGGAAATTTAATTGCTGCAGTTGGAATGACGCTAGCAATTTTTGGAACCATATTTTTGTATAAGGATGCACAAGGATCTCATCTTGGGAATCTCATCTGGATTTTTGCAGCTTTGGTAATCGGTACAGTTATCGGATTGTATATGGCCAAGAGTGTACAGATGACTGCCATGCCTCAAATGGTGTCATTTTTTAACGGTATGGGTGGTGCATGTGCTGCTTTAATTTCTATCATTGAGTTTAATCACATTCAACACAGTGGTTCTGAAGTTGGGATGTCTAATCTATTAATCATTTTAGCAGGTCTTGTAATCGGTACGGTTTCTTTTTCAGGATCTATTATTGCCTATGGAAAATTAGAAGGAAAGATTGGAGATTACAACCTTCCAATGCAGCAAGTATTTAACTTGGGATTATTGGCAGGAATACTAGTTCTTTCAGGTCTGATGATATTTGGTCAAGTAGAAGGGAATATGTGGTTTTATATAATACTTGGATTATCAGTTTTATATGGACTCATATTTGTATTTCCTATCGGTGGTGCTGATATGCCGGTTGTAATATCTTTATTAAATTCTTTTACAGGAGTTGCTGCTGCTTGTGGCGGTTTCTTGTATGATAATTATGTGATGTTGATTGGTGGTATTCTTGTAGGATCTGCAGGAACTATTCTTACTGTTACAATGTGCAATGCTATGAATCGCTCGCTACTAAATGTATTGGTAGGTAATTTTGGTGGAGGGTCTAATGCTTCTGGTGCCAACAAATCTGCTAGTGGAGGAACAACGCGAGAGTTAGGAATTTCAGATGCAGCCATATTGCTTAAATATGCCAAAAAAGTAGCCATCGTTCCCGGATATGGACTTGCAGTTGCTCAAGCTCAACATGCTTGCCATGAATTAGAAAGTATTCTTGAAGAAGGAGGTGTTAGTGTTAAGTATGCAATTCATCCTGTAGCAGGACGTATGCCCGGTCATATGAATGTATTACTTGCAGAGTCCAACGTTGAATATAACAAGCTGGTCGAAATGGAAGAAATAAATCCAGATTTTCCAACAACAGATGTTGTATTGGTTGTTGGTGCTAATGATGTTGTAAATCCGGCTGCAAAGAATGATCCATCATCACCTATTTATGGTATGCCTATTCTTGATGTTGAAAGTTCCGCTTCCATTATTATCATGAAACGTTCAATGAAAGCAGGATATGCAGGTATAGACAATGAACTTTTCTACAATCCAAAAACATATATGTTATTTGGAGATGCAAAAGATACGCTTACTAAGTTGGTGTCGGAAGTGAAATCTTTATAATTGAATTACGAATTACGAATTACGAATTACGAATTACGAATTACGAATTACGAATTACGAATTACGAATTACGAATTACTATAAAAATGGATGGCCAAGATAAGTAAATAATATAACTTATTAAAATATTATCAATAAAAATATTTTATTGTTACAATGATATTTATCTCACGCGTCAACTAGTCAACTTAATTTATGGCAACTATCTATCATCAATATCGAATCAGGAGTAGTGTTGAGAAAGTCTTTAGCGCTATTACCAAACCAGAAGAATACATCAATTGGTGGCCGAATAAATGTTCGGGAATTCCATTAATTGGAAATGATTATAATTTTTACTTTACAGATGAATATAATTGGCATGCTGTTATTGCCAGGATGGAAGAGCCTAATCTTATTGAATTCAAAATGACAAAATCTGACCTGGATTGGGAACCAACATCATTTGGTTTTGAATTAGAAAAAGCTGGCGATAATGTAGTCGTTAATTTTTATCATAAGGATTGGCTTGTCGAAAGCAATCATTTTAAAATTGCTTCCTTTTGCTGGGCTATGCTTTTGAATGGATTAAAGAATTATGTAGAGAGGGGAATTGTTGTTCCATTTAAAGAAAGAAGTTAGATTTTTTATTATTACGAGATGTGAGATACACTATACTTAGGTAATTAGCATTTACAAGTGGAATTTTCAATAGGTTGTTAAATAAATTTGTTCTAAATTATTTTATTGTTAGAAAAATTTAAATACTTAAGACACATTATCACTAAATCACCCCGTCAACTCATCAACAAGTCACCCCGTCAACCCATCAACTCGTCAACCCGTCAACCCGTCAACAAGTTACCCTGTAAACCCATCACCCCATCAACCCATCACCCAGTCAACTCATACCAAGTCAACCTGTCAACTCATCAACCCGTCAACCCGTAAGCAAGTCAACCCGTTACCCCATCAACTCATCAACCCGTCACCAAGTCAACCAATTAACCCCCTAGCTATCTGATAACAATTTCGTAATTTGCGAATAAATCCAAAAAATACATGCGCGCAAAATCACGAAAAACCAATGGATATATCATTTATGCTGTAGCAGGTACGAATACAATTTCTTTTGCGATCGATTTTAGAAAGGCTAATACGAAAGGGCTGTTGGGATTTGCAATTGAAAGGGTGAATCAATTTACAGGTGAAAGAAAATTTCTTGATGGGTTTAAGGTATTTAAGGATGTTATTAAGAACCCAACGCCTGGGCTTGTTGTAAGTACCCATAAGTTTCCTGTACAAAGTTTTGTTTGGGATGATTTTGGTTGTTACCACAATACATCTTATACTTATTATTTTTTTCCGGTGAAAGGAGATCCTAAGAATCTGAAATATGAAAGTAAGATAGAGCTTTCAATTCGAACAGAACCTTTATATGCTAAAGGAGAAAGTGATGTTTTTTTTAACCGGGGTGTTGCGAGTAGTCAGGTATATAGCAACAAGTTTTTTAATCTGGCTCCTGATAAGATGACCAATGAAGAAATGAAGGCTAAGGCATTATCCTGGCTAAGCCGAGATCTTGATAATGCGATTTTAAAATTTATAGAAAATACAAAAAAGGGAGAAAGCTTACTGGGTTGTTTTTACGAGTTTCATTATGCTCCAGTTGTAGAAGCATTTGCTCAAGCAATTAAAAGGGGAGCAAAAGTTCAAATTATTGTAGACGCCAAAGAAAATGGAGATGGCGATAAAGAAGATTTCCCTCGGGTAGAGAATTTAAATGCTATTAAGGAAGCAGGAATCCCTTTAACAAAAAGTAAGGGAATAATATTTCAACGTAAAGCAAGGCCAAGTGCAATACAGCATAATAAGTTTATTGTTTTATTGGATAAAAATAAGAAAGCAAAAGAAGTGTGGACAGGGTCTACTAACATATCTATGGGAGGAATTCATGGACAAACAAACGTTGGGCATTGGATTAGAAATAAATCCGTCTCTGAAAAATTTTCAAAATATTGGGAGTTATTGAAATCTGATCCAGGAGGAAAGAAAGGAGAGGATAGATCTACTATAATGAAAAAAAATGAAAAATTTAGAATTGCAGTAGAAGATTTACAAGCGAATATTGATTTTAATTCTTGGGATCAAATTCCAAAAGGCATGACTTCAGTGTTTAGTCCTCGATCAGGAAGAAGCATGCTGGAAATGTATGCAAGAATGTTTGATAAAGCAGAAAGCCTTTCTTGTATTACATTGGCATTCGGAATTAATGAAGTATTTAAAGAGTATCTGAAAGATAATACATCGAGTGATCATTTGAGTTTTATGTTATTGGAAAAACCAGATAAGAAAGGTACAAGATCAGAAAAACCTTTTATAAATATTAATGCCAGTCAGAATGTTTATAAAAGTTTTGGTGCAGCCTTTGATGATGAATTATACAACTGGACTAAAGAGATTACTACACGTCATCTTGGATTGAATGTGCATGTTGCATTTGTGCATTCCAAATTTATGCTAATTGATCCACTAGGTTCTGATCCAATTGTAGTTACCGGCTCAGCCAATTTTAGCGAGCCATCCACTAACGAGAATGACGAGAACATGGTCATTATACGAGGAGATAAAAGAGTTGCTGATATCTATTATACTGAATTTAACCGATTGTTTAATCACTACTATTTTAGATCTGTTTATCAGCTTGCCAAGAATGGTCCGAGTAATGATGGTTTTAGTGCGTTTCTGTATAAAGATGACACCTGGTTGGAGAAATACAAGAAGGGCAAGCTAAGATATAAAAGGGTGGATGTGGTTAGTAAAATGGATGTATAGCATTTACGATAGAGGTTTGTTATGTAAATTTAGTGTGCTATTTGCAACATTTACAAGATTTTTATTATACATTTGTTTGAAATAAATGTATATGAGGTACATATTGATTTTACTTGTTGGGCTAAATTTTAACTGCAAGGAAAAGGATTGTTGTGTTCAATTTCCGGACCCTTTTACCGATATTCCAAAAAACCAATATTATGATATTGAGATATTCAGTAAGGAACATTTAGCTATTTATTCATCATGGAAATTTGTAAAGAGTGAAGGAGGATTTCATGGGGGAGGTTATGGTACAGATTTTCAGGAGTTATTAATAAAACCTTTTGGAATTTGGGGTATAGTTCGGTCTGATTCCTTAGTAAGTTCCGGAAAAATTGTTGTTAGTGGTGATAAAGGAAGTGTAAAGCTAAATTTTATACCAGAACGCGCTGAAGATCGCAATAGATTCAATCTATTACTTGACAATGAAAGGTATGTTACCATAAAATCAGATACCTTGATTCTTGAAGCTCCATGCTGTGACCGGTATACTGAAATTTTTATTAAAAAGTAAGCTGAATTTTCTAAGAGCTCACTTAAAAACTCTTATAGTTGCATATCTTGGTTGTAGAGTATTATTATTGTAAGTAACACCTGATATAGATGTGATATTTCCACAACAAGTCGTTTCTCCTGAAGTATATTCTACTGAAAAAGTATCGATGTCAATGGAGTCAAGTCGTAGATAAATTAGATTATTAGTGTTAATCGGAATATTAATTCGAAGTGTACTGTCCCAATCGGCGTAATTGTCATAAAGAATAGTATAGTTTATTGAATCATTTCTTGTGATTGAATAACAGCTCATCTTGGCAGGGTCATATCTTGAACTAAACCCAAATACTAAATTTTCATTCGTATTGTAATCATTAATTTTAACTCTTAATTCATGATCTGATGAATTGCAATCAACATATCTGCAACATCCAAAGAATATTAGTATAAGAGGAAGGAAAAAATTTAAAATAGCTAAATAAGCTTTTTTAATTTTCAAAATTTTTGGTAATAAAACACGCATTTTAAAATCTATCTAAATTCATAATTTTCGTCCAGGCAGCGATAAAATCATTAGTAAACTTTTCTTTACCATCCAAACAAGCATATATTTCAGAAATTGCACGAAGCTCGGAATTGGAAGCAAATATTAAATCTACTCTACTAGCTGTCCACTTTAGTTCTCCGGTCTTTCTATCCCTTCCTTCAAATTTATCATTGCTTTCAGAAATAGGTTTCCAAATATTATTTAAATCAAGTAAGTTGATAAAAAAGTCTGGCGCTAACCGATCAGTATGCTTTGTAAGTATTCCTGTAGATGAGTTGTCGTAATTGCATAGTAAGGAACGCAAACCGCCTATAAGGACAGTCATTTCTGGAGCAGAAAGATTTAGTAATTGCGCTTTGTCAATTAATAATTCTTCTGCAGGAATTTTACAGGAAGTACTGCAATAATTTCTAAATCCATCTGCTAAAGGTTCAAGAAAAGAAAATGAATCAACATCAGTCTGATCCTGCGTGGCATCCATTCTTCCCGGAGTAAATGGAATTTCGATTTTATTTCCTGCATTGGAACTCGCTTTTTCAATGGCAGCATTTCCAGCTAAAACAATCATATCAGCCAGAGATATTTTTTTGTTATTGGTTTGCGATTGATTGAATTGATTTTGGATTGCAGTTAAAGTATCTAATACTTTCTTTAATTGTGCAGGATTGTTGACTTCCCAACTGTTCTGTGGGGCAAGTCTTATGCGCGCACCATTTGCTCCGCCTCTTTTGTCAGAGTTTCGATAGGTAGATGCGGAAGCCCAAGCAGTGGATACTAACTGAGATACAGAAAGGCCTGAGTTGAGAATTTGATTTTTTAGATTGCGTATATCAGTTTCATCAACAAGTTTATGATCTGCTGCTGGTATTGGGTCTTGCCATAATAAAACTTCCTCAGGGGCTTCAGGGCCTAGATACCGTGCGCGGGGACCCATGTCGCGATGCGTTAACTTAAACCATGCTCTTGCAAACGCGTCTTCAAATTCGTTAAAGTTTTCCATAAAGCGTTTAGAAATAGACCCATAAATTGGATCCATTCTTAATGCAAGATCAGCCGTGGTCATAATTGGAGCATGACGAAGATTAGAATCATGTGCGTCCTCAACTAACGTATCAGCATTTTCACCGACAGCTTGCCATTGCCAAGCACCTGCTGGGCTTTTTATGAGATTCCACTCATACTTAAATAAAGTTTCAAAATATCCATTGTCCCATGTTGTTGGATTTGGTTTCCAGGCGCCTTCGATGCCGCTAGTGATGGTATCTTTTCCTTTGCCTGTTCCATATGTATTTATCCAGCCCATACCCATCTGCTCAATTGGAGCAGCTTCTGGTTCTCGGCCTACATGAGTAGGGCTTGCAGCACCATGTGCTTTTCCAAAAGTATGTCCTCCGGCAATAAGAGCAACTGTCTCCTCATCATTCATTGCCATTCTTTCAAAGGTCTCGCGAATATCTTTAGCCGATGCTAGAACGTTTGGTTCGCCGTTAGGACCTTCTGGATTTACGTAAATTAATCCCATTTGAACCGCAGCCAGAGGATTATCCAGTTCACGATTTCCCTGATATCTTTTATCTCCCAACCAATCTTTTTCAGTTCCCCAGTTTATATCTTGTTCTGGTTCCCAAATATCTTCTCTGCCACCTGCGAAGCCAAAAGTTTTAAAGCCCATCGATTCAAGTGCACAATTTCCTGCAAGAATTAATAAGTCTGCCCAGGATATTTTCTTCCCATACTTTTGTTTGATAGGCCAAAGCAAGAACCTAGCTTTATCCAAATTCCCATTATCTGGCCAGCTAGTTACCGGTGCGAACCGTTGATTTCCGGTTCCTGCTCCTCCT
>JABFRV010000072.1 GCA_013140975.1 Saprospiraceae bacterium | reverse complement strand
AAGTAATTTTGCTTTATTTTCATATTGATGAAAAGATGAAAATTTAATATTCAAGTGCATAATAAATATTGCATAACCTTTAATAAAATTACCTTAATAGTTGAACTTAAAATATGAAATACATTTTACTTCTTATTTGTATATTATTTGTTCAATTATCACAGGCGCAGAAATTTCGTTCGAAAATCGATTTAAAGTTAGATAGCTCTGATCTGAAAGGAAATCGAATAAAAATAAATAATTGGAATGAGGAATATGCTAAAGGCAAACTTGTTTCTCGCTCTCCATTGATATCATTATTGGATTCAGTATATTATTGGGACTATGATCAAATAGGAAAGAATTGGAATTTATATAACAAATTTATTTATAAATATGATAAGTATGAACAGCCAATTGAAGTTAATCATTTTATCAAAGATTTTGCGACCGGTCGAATACGGATTAATACAAAAATTCAAAGGGTATTTGATAATCAAGGTAGAATATTAGAAACGATAATCAGTTCCTGGTCAGGCACACAGTCACAAGTAGTTCCAAATAGTAAATATCAGACAAGCTATAATGCAACTGATAAAGCTATACAAGATTTAATTTATGTTTGGAACAATTCCAACCAATCCTGGGATTTAAATTTGCGATTTGATTATGTATATAATACTAATAACGATCTAATTAGTTCAATCGGCTTAGCATTTGATACCGCAACAAACTCCTGGAAGAATGAACAAAGAGAAGTATTTTCAATTAATTCTAAGAACCTGATTGATACCTCTACGACTGAGATATGGGATGACACTCCTAAGAAATGGACGTATGCATTTAGAAATGTTTATGAATACAATTTAAATCGATTGGTTGATAAGGAGATAAATTTCACTTATTCCAGGGAGAGATTTATCCCTGGTTTTTCTTTTACTTATAAGTATGATAATTCAGGTAATGAAATATTCCAGTTAAAAGAAGTATTTAATGATGCCCTGAAGGAATTTATTCCGGAATACCAGTATGTCAGAGTGTATGATAATAATAAGTCTATCCTGGAATTTAAGTCGTACGACTGGGATGCTGTAAATAAGAACTGGGAGATTTCAATTGATGAAAAGTATGCTAATACTTACAATCAAAAGAATCAAATTTCTGAAGTTGTTACCTCATTTTACTCGGATATTGAAAGTAAATATGTAATTGGATTAAGGGAAAATTATTATTATTCTGAAAAAGAAGTTGTTGGCGTAAGTTTACTGCCTGAACCGGAAAACAGAATTGCAGTTACTCCAAATCCATTTGATCAAAACATAAAGATCTTGAATGCCAAAAGAGGTTCAGTTATAAGACTTTGCGATCTGGAATCAAAGGAAATTTATGGTGGAAGAATTAACTTTGAAGAGGAAATATTAAGTTTGAGAGGAATTGCTTCAGGAACATATATTTTGATTGTAATATCTGAAAAGAGCGTTGAAAAAAGATTAATTATTAAGAGGTAACTGATTCCATATTCATTGCATTAATTCAAGCAGTTTTATTGATTAATGTTACATTCAAGACTGTTATGATTCTTCAATGTTTGAATACCGAGTTCACGGTTTACTTTTTATTTAACATCAATACTAATTTAGACTCAAGCCATGATTTAGCGGGCAGTTGACCTATGCTGGATATTTCTTTATATAGTTGCTTTATTTTGGTTTTATCTTTAGCTTTTAAACTCATTAGTCTTCTGAAGAAGCCAATCATCTTTAAGTAAGGTTCTTTTAAAGTTCCCAGGTTTCTTTTTCTTTTTATAAATCTTTCAAATGAATTGAGCAGGGATTGTAGTGCTATGCTTTCTTTTTTCTCATAATAACAAATGAGCAAATAACCATTGGCTCTTAACTTATCAAATTGGTCGATAAAATCAGTTTTAGCCAATACTTCCATTGTCTTATCGTAGTTACCCTGGGTAAAATAAATAGAACCAAGGTTGTACTGATACGTATTTTCTCTGTCCTGCTCCGGCAGGAACGCCTTATAGAATTCCAGGAATTTAGTCGATTCATCATATCTTTTATAAACACATAGCATTGAAATTACATTTCTATAAGTGTAACGCGTAATCTGACCATTATCAAGAAGAACTTTATTTTTTAGGCCTACAAGGTATAGTTCTAAGGCTTTTTGACCCATTGCGGAACTACCCAGATTGGATTGTCTTATAGAATAACTTATTAAAATAAGGAGTAAGTTCTTTCTTTCATTGCTTGTTAATTTCTTGTCAAACTTATCCATCAAAGGCATAAAATCATCAAACGATTCTAAATCATTATTATAAAGAATATTAAACAATGTATAGTAAAGTTCAAACAGCGAGTCTTTTTGAAGATTGTATTCCGGATAGATGTTTAATAAGGTATTGATTTTTTGCTTGAAATAGTCGTGTTTATATGTATTTTGAGCATTAATCCAATCCTCGCAAGCCAATTTTAAATTTTCCAAAACGAAGTATTGATCTAATGATGATACAAGTGTTTCAATCTTATCCTTGCTGATACGAGTATCGTGATGAGCAAAATCATATTCTTCTTTAAGCAGAAAGTAACGTTCGAGAGTAGGATCAATCAAATTGCTTTTCCGGGATGATTTGGTTTTATCGATTTTATTAGAGACGTTCGAATAATTGTATTTCAGATTCTTATTACGAAGGATGTATAAAAGAATTTTAGCCTTTAGTGGATCATTTTTCTTAGAGTAATCAACGATTAAAAACTCATTTAGTAATTTTTTGTATTCTGAAATAGAATGTCTGAGTTTTAAATCATTAAATTTAGTGTTCTTATGAAGTAATTTATATAAATTTTCTTTTTCAAGTTTGTAATTTAAATTATTTTTAATATGTTTGTGTAATAATTCGGTAAATGCTACATAATTTCTGTTGTGATTGAAATAATCGGTCGAAAGAAATTGTAAAAAGCGCTTAAATTCTTTTGCATTCAAGCCCTTTAAAGCTGAAATTATGTAAGGTATTTTAACTGATTTTTCCGACATCTATGACCTAATTGATTGATTATCAATCATATGTAATATATTGCATCTGACAAATATATTAATTTGTCTACACTTCCTCTGTTATAATCTCTTTATTTTTGTTCTATCAATCTATTTAAAGTATTTAACTCAAAAAAAATGGAAACCACAAAACATCTATTTAATGAAACATTGAAAAGAATTATTATTAGTACATTATTATTTATTACTTGTGCTTATTCGAATGTATTAGATGCAAATTGTTTAAATTTTCAAAATGACAATAGTTCAAATTCAGAAAACATTGAGTATTTCAATATTTCATTCGATGGCAATAAATCGAAAGCAAATTTCCAAATAATTGCTTTAAGTAATTTACCATCAAGCAGTATCTCTTTAAGTATAGTAGAGGACGAATTTGGAATTTTTTTAAGAACTTATGATATCAATCCAACAGATACAATTCAAGTTGAATTGCCATTAAATGGAAATGTGTATAAAGTTAAAATTGTAACGGAAATTAATAATCAGAAAAAAGAGACAAATAGAACGTTTACTAAAAGTAATAACAATAACCTGGTAAGCTCAAGGAACAATAAAGAATCGAGAGAATTAGCTACTTTCGCAACAACTACGTACAACAATGGTCCGCTAGGAATATCAACTGCTCGACGCTCTGAGGATGCCCTATCTTCAAAGATTTCACATATTCGTGTCGATAAGATGAATTGTAATGGTAATGTTCTTAATTTGCAATTGAATTCACCAATTGCACAGAACATAACGATAATTTTTACAGATGTAAGCAATAATTCGCAGACTCTGGGAAATTATATTTTAGTGCAAGGAAATAATCAAATTCAACAACTTACGAATACCATTAGCAACTCCTTAGGTGTCGTTTCAATTATAAGTCAATATTCAAGCATTTCCAAAAAATTGTTTGTTGGAAATTAAGTTTGTCTTATTTATTTGAAATGAGTCTAAGCCATAATTATTTGGATAGATTTAAATAGATGATAGCAACAAGATCTTGCAGAATTATTGTAAGATCTTGTTACTTTTAATTAAAGTAAGCTGCGTCTATTGTTTAGAATTTGGGGATAGATCATTCTTAATTAAAGTAAGTTTCTATTTTGATATAGAAAGACAATATGAATCTAAATCTAACTTTAGTACGAATCGTAAAGTTCTTGCAAGCTCAAATTCGGATGAGAAGTTACATATATATAGCTTTGATAATTATTCTGTAACAAAATCTGGAATCTATTATTACCGAATTAAGCAGGTAGATAGAAATGGAAAGTTTACTTACAGTAGGGTAATTAGCATAAAAGTTGAAATCCAAGGAGAGTTAAGTTTGGTTGTTTATCCAAACCCAACGGATGGTATTTTGAATATTGAAATTGGAATGGTGGAAGATAGTGAATTAGAAGTTAGAGTGTTCGACGAAAAAGGAAAGAATGTCTTTACAAATCCATTTGGTGGTTTTAGAAAAGCAGGAACTCACAAGGAAATGTTGAATACAAAAGTTCTTGTACCAGGACAATACAATCTACAGATTAAAACAAGCAAAGGCTTAATTAATAAGAGATTTACGGTTATTCGATAATTAATCGTATAGTAAAAGATAAAAGACCCTCACTGTAAAAAGTGAGGGTCTTTTATAATTTTTAATTGATACATCTAGTAATAAGTAATTTTTCAATGAATCATGGTCGTTTTTATAGCGCATAAGGTTTGTTTTTAAATAAGGTAGCATGAATTTATTAGAGGATAAGATGGGAAAAACCAATTTTATAAATTAAATAAAATCCAATATATTAAAAAGTGCAGCATAAAAACTTGTTGCAAAGGAATTAACGATTGATTTTATCTTATAATTTGTGCTAATTCAGCTAAGTTCATTTTATTTATTAAATTAGGGTATGATTATTGCAAAAGGTAGTGAAATCTCAAATAATGAAAATTGCAAATTCCTTTTCGGGGAATTTTGTTTATTCTACGCTTTATAGCATTAGGTCAGCCTATTGCGCATTCCACTATTACTTTAAATTTACTTTTCTTTCATTTCATGTTGCAACATTGCATGGGTTTTACCTTCAATGTATGGCAATGTTTTCATGCTTTAGCAGAAAACATTACAGGCATTCTTATCTGATACTTGCTATAAGAATGAAAGAAATTCCACGTCTCAAATAAAATGAATTCAAATTTTTATATTAAAAACTACAACATGTTATCATCATTTAAATTTAATCACTTCAAACTATTATTCGTTACAATAATATTATTTTCATTTAAAGCCAATGTGATTTATGGACAATCTCAATGTCCAACTTTGGTGAATATTTATGGAAACAATGATGTTTGTAAAGGAGATTTAGTAGAACTTTTTGCCGAAATTGACATACTTCCTGCAGATGTAACTTTTACCTGGACAGGAAGTGTAAGTGGCGTACTAAAGGTCCAAATAGGACCCTTAGGTCAGGACCTGATTTATACACCTTTAGTATCAGAAATTGTAACAATTTTAGTTGAAAAACAAGGTTGTATATCTAAGACTGACAATGTTAATATTATCATTAAAGATGGTGCGACATTTACCAAATGTTCTATCGTTGATAATTTTGATGAGCCGGGTGTGCCTCCT
Source organism: Saprospiraceae bacterium (assembly GCA_013140975.1). Lineage (GTDB taxonomy): Bacteria > Bacteroidota > Bacteroidia > Chitinophagales > Saprospiraceae > Vicinibacter. Next base: position 42,626 of record JABFRV010000072.1, on the reverse strand, counting down.
CAAACTGTAATGGTTAAGGCGCCTTCTTTAGGCGGGCCACTTTTTGATACAGAAACTTTTAATGGAATTAATGGAGGCGGACTATTAGGGAATAGACGTACGATGAATATTTGGTATGTATCTGGATTGTTGACATCAAGGTCTGATATATTACAAGATGTTATTCCTACAAGTCCTTACTTTGGAGAATGGTTTTATAGTAGTAGTAATGATGATGGAAATGAATCTAATTCTGAATTGATTTACGGTGGAACAGGAGTGAATGCTTTGCATTGGAACGGAGCTTGTGAATGCTTGGATGCAAATGGAAATTTGCTGCCAACAGCAAGCTTTAGACTCTTAAACTACTTTGCGGATCAATCGGGAATAACGATGACAGTTACTTTAACTGATGCTACGGGAAAAGTAGCTCGTATTACCAGAAATCTTCCAGGTTCATTATTTGGAGATTACGATGAAATATTTCTTTTATCGGATTTTACTGTAGATGCAGGATTTAACTGGTGTGATATAAATATGATTTCTATTTACATGGATACAAATAATATATCTGTTGATTTTAAATTTGATGAAGTTGATTTTTGTTGTTATACAAAAGCTGTTCTAAAAGACAACGTTATTAAAAAATGTCTGGGTTCATGCCTTAAGCTGGATACCTTGTGGAATTGTCCGATTCCAAGTGGTGGAATTCAAACACAGAATGTCAGTTGGAAAGATCCAAACGGAAATACACTGCCATTTAATGCTGTAGTTTGTCCCAATACTGCAGGCGCACATAAATATGTAGCGACTATAACCGATCAATATGGATGTTCAAGTATGTTTGATCTAACATTTCAGGTATGTGATACTCCAAAAATAAATTTAAAGTCAGATTCAATTTGTATTGGAGAGAGCACTACCTTAAAACCTATCATAACGGGAGGAAATGCTCCGCTTACATATTTGTGGACACCTTCAACAGGCTTATCTTGTACAACGTGTTTAAATCCAATTGCGAATCCAACGAGTACAACGAAGTATACATTAACAGTTTATACAACAGAAAATGGAGATGATGGTATTACAAGCTGTCCAGGAAAAGCCATGGCGACAGTTTCTGTTTTTCCTTATCCAAATAATGAAATAACCGGAGATACAATTCTTTGTGAAGGAGAGAATTCAGTACAAATTTGTGCTGTTGAAAATGGCAATTTCACTACTTATTTATGGAGTCCGGGTGGGCAAACCACTAAATGTATTAATGTAGGAACAGGCACTTACACTGTGACTGTAACAAATATGCTATCATACTGTTCGTCAACAAATTCTATTACAGTTGTTCAGAAACCCAGACCAACTGTGAATGTAACTGCAGATAAAAGTGTTGTTTGTGAAGGTTTGAGTACTACATTAACTGCAACGGGTTCAGGTGGCACCAGCCCATACACTTATAGCTGGAGCACTGGACAGTCGGGTTCATCAATTCAAGTTACACCTTCAGTACCTTCAAGTACTTATACGGTTACAATAACAGATAATAATGGATGTTCCAATACCAAAGCAATTACAATAACTGCTAATCCTAATACGATAAATATTAGTATTGTTCCAAAGTCAGATACTTGCGGTCGTAATGTAGGTTCCGCAACTGCAACAGTATCGGGTGGAACTCAGCCATACACGATATTATGGTCAACAGGTTCAACTGCTTTAACTATAAATGGATTAAGTTCTGGAAATTATACAGTCACTGTTACAGATAATGTGGGTTGTTCTAAATCTGCTGTAGCAGTAATTCAAAATGTAAATGGACCTTCAGCAAGTATAACAGGTAATTCGACAATATGTAACGGATCTTCTGTTACGTTGACAGCCAATGGTACAGGTGGAACTACACCATTTACTTATTTATGGAATACCACAGAAACGACCCAAAGTATAACTGTGTCTCCTTCAGTAAACACAACATATACTGTAACAATTACGGATAAGAATAACTGTACTTCGACAGCTTCAGTTGGAGTAACCGTTTATCCTAAACCATCAGTAAGTATCATGCCACAGCAATCTGAAATTTGCTTGGGTAGCAGTGTTCAACTTTTCACAGAAGTAAGTGGTGGAACTCCTGGGTATACTTATGTCTGGATTCCATCAACTGGACTTTCTTGTTCGACTTGTGCAAATCCAATAGCAACTCCAATATCCAATCAGACATACACAGTTGTTGTAACTGATCAAAACGGATGTTCTGCAAACACATCAACCACTATAACAGTAAATTTACTTCCTTCTCTTAATTTGGTTTCTAAAACAGATGAGATCTGTGGATTAAAGAATGGAGCTATTACAGTAGCAGCAAGTGGAGGCGAACAACCCTATAATTATTTATGGAATACAACACCACCTCAAGCAGGAGCAACTGCAACAGGATTATCATCAGGAACATATACTGTAACTGTTACTGATAATAATGGATGCACAGCAACCTTATCACAAGCAATACTGAATATAAATGGACCTAACGTATCAATTACGGGTAACAATCCAATATGTTCAGGTGGAACGGTTACGTTGACAGCGAATGGTTCCGGAGGGACACAACCATATACATATTTATGGAGTCACAATAATCTAACAACACAAAGCATATCAGTCACACCTTCAATAACTACAGCATATACAGTAACTATCACTGACGAAAATAATTGTTCATCAAGTGCATCAGTAGAAGTTATTGTTTATCCTAATCCTACAGTAAGTATTTGGCCACAACCAGCAGAAATTTGTCAGGGAAGCAATATTCAATTATCACTTATTGTAAATGGTGGAACTCCTGAATATTCTTATTCCTGGACACCATCGACAGGACTTTCATGTACAACATGTTCAAATCCTATAGCATCTCCAACAAGCAATCAGACATATACTGTTGTAGTAACGGATGAAAATTCATGTTCTGCAAGTGCTTCTACAACTGTTAACGTTTTTAATCCTCCAACTCTTAATTTGTTTTCGAAATCAGATGAGAACTGCGGATTAAAGAATGGAGCTATTACTGTAGTTGCAAGTGGAGGCGAACAACCCTATAATTATTTATGGAATACAACACCAGCTCAAGTAGGAGCAACTGCAACAGGATTATCATCAGGAACATATACTGTAACTGTTACTGATAATAATGGATGCACAGCAACCTTATCACAAGCAATACTGAATATAAATGGACCTAAAGTATCAATTACTGGTAACAATCCAATATGTTCAGGTGGATCGGTTACTTTAACAGCGAATGGTACAGGAGGAACTCAACCTTTTACATATTTGTGGAGTCATAATAATCTAACAACACAAAGCATATCAGTCTCACCTTCGACAACTACAACATATACAGTTACTATAACTGATGAAAATAATTGTTCATCAAGTGCATCAGTAGAAGTTATTGTTTATCCTAATCCTACAGTAAGTATTTGGCCACAACCAGCAGAAATTTGTCAGGGAGGCAATATTCAATTATCACTTATTGTAAATGGTGGAACTCCTGAATATTCTTATTCCTGGACACCATCGACAGGACTTTCTTGTACAACATGTTCAAATCCTATAGCATCTCCAACAAGCAATCAGACATATACTGTTGTAGTAACGGATGAAAATTCATGTTCTGCAAGTGCTTCTACAACTGTTGTAGTAAACAATCCTCCAATTCTTAGTCTTGTTTCGAAAACAAATGAAGAATGCGGAATGCTGAATGGTTCTATAACAGTTACTGCTAGTGGAGGTGAACAACCATATACTTATTATTGGAGCACTTTGCCTCAACAGTCTGGACCAATAGCATTAGGATTATCAGGTGGAACATACACAGTTACAGTAACAGACAATAACGGTTGTTCTGCAACTCTAGCCGAAAGCATAATTAATTTAAACGGACCAACAGTTACGATAAGCGGATCCAATCCAAATTGTACTGGTGATAATGTTACACTTATAGCCAATCCAAGCCCTAAGGCACCAGGAAATTATACTTATAATTGGAGTAATGGTTTAGGATCCAATCAAACAGCAGTGGTAAATAATGTTTTGGCTACAAATACATATACTGTAACTGTAACTGATATTGAAACGGGTTGTACTGCTACCTCTAGTTTTATGTTAGAAGTTAAAGGTTGCGAAATCATTACCCACTATAAAGAATTTACGGGTACAGTACAAACAGGATTAAATACTTATGATGTTAGCTTTAAAATTACAGTTGATAATATTGGTACCGGTAATGGAAAGTATGAATTAAAAGATTCAATTGCGTTTGACAAGGATGTAGTTGTTAACGCAATAAAATATTCTACAAATGCATCGGGAAATAGTGGAAATCCAGGTCCGGTTGTGCCATCATCTGATGGAAATGATCGATATATATTAGCAACGAATCAAAATATTACTGATTCAGAGTTGCATACATATAATTTAACGGTATCGGTAACCTTGAATTTAAATGGTCCAATACCAGCTGGAGGAGACGGTCAATATAAACCATGCAAAGAAATTACTACAGGCGACTATGTTCCTGAAAATGGTTTATATAATTTGTCAATTTTAGATACTCCAAATGATAAAAATGATGAAAGAGATGAGGCGTGTGGAGATCTGCCATTTATCATACACGAAAAAACTTTAGGATCAGTAGTTCCTACAGGACCAAATTTATATGATGTAACATATCAGATTCGTGTCAAGAATATTGGTGGTGCGAGAGGATATTATACTTTGCAAGATCAGCCATCATTTGATGATGATATTACAATATTAGGTGGCAATTATTCCGGAGGATTAGTTTGTTGCGGAGCATTTATTAATACGTTTGTTGGCAATCCGGGAACTATTACTTTAATAAATAATACGTATCTGGATCCTGGTTTTACAGATGTCTTTTCAATAACATTTCAAGTTGAAATTGATTTATCAACTACTAGTTCTGGAAATAATATCTACACGAGCTGTGGAAATGGTACAACGAATCCACCACAAAGCGAACAAGGTTTGTTTAATCAAAGCTTACTTGATGTGAACATAGATGGAGCCGCTGATTATCGAGATACAGTTTGTGCTGACTTACCATATATTATACATGAAAAAACTTTAGGAACAGTAGTTCCTACTGGACCAAATTTATATGATGTTACGTATCAGATTCGTGTTAAGAATATTGGTGGTGCCAGAGGATATTATTCTTTGCAAGATCAACCATCATTTGATGATGATATTACAATTTTAGGTGGCAAGTATTCCGGAGGCTTAGTTTGTTGCGGAGCTTTTATCAATACATTTGTTGGCAATCCGGGAACTATCACATTAATTAATAATTCATACCTGGATCCAGGTCTTACAGATGTATTTTCAATAACATTTCAAGTTGAAATTGATTTATCAACCACAAGTTCTGGAAATAATATCTACACGAGCTGCGGAAACGGTACGACGAATCCACCACAAAGCCAACAAGGTTTGTTTAATCAAAGCTTACTCGATGTGAATGTAGATGGAAGGACGGATTACCGCGATACTGCATGTACTGATTTGCCATACATCGTCCATGAGAAAAGAATTGTCAGTGTTACAAATTCAGGACAAGGAAATTATACAATTGTTTATGGAATAAAAGTAGATAATCTGGGTGGGTATCAAGGTGAATATGATTTAACTGATTCTCCTGCATTTGATGATGATTTTGCGATCTTAAACGCTCAATATACTTCTACAGCTCCAGGTCATCCGGCAAACCCTATATCATTGGTATTGCCTGGAGTTGGTCCTTGGAATATTGCTAATGATCAAATTATATTGGCTAATGCAAGTCATGATTATTTATTGACCGTCAATGTGAACATTGACTTAGTTGATGCAACAAGTGCGGGAGATGAAATCTATAGACATTGTGGTTCATCTATTCCAGGAGTGCCTAGTTCAAAAGAAGGCTTATTTAACGAGTCATTGTTAGATATAAATAACGATGGGATTCTTGATCAAAAGGATACTGTGTGTACTGATGTAAAAATAATTGACTTAGCACTTAAGAAAACAGTTTTAACTGCAGGTCCTTATAAATATGGTAACTTGGTTACATTTAGAATGACTGTATTTAATCAAGGAAATACAGCTGTTGAAAATGTTAAAATTGCAGACTATTTACCTGCAGGTTTAAAATTTGAAGGTGGTGATCCGAATTGGACTGTAATTTCTCCAAATGAATTGGAAGGAAGTTTACCGGGTATTTTGAATCCGAATTCTTCTAAAACTATAGATATTACTTTGCGTGTTGTTAAAACATCAGGAGGAGAATGTGATTGGGTAAATTTTGCTGAAGTAAAGAGAGCTTACATCGGAACAGATGAGGTATCTGATGAAGATATTGACAGCAATCCATATTCTAATTCAACCAAAGAAAAAGCAGTAAAACCCGGATCGCCAGATGATGATGTGGTAACTGAAGACGGAAAAAATAATCCGGACGAAGATGAAGATGATCATGATCCGGCTGGAATTGAAATATTTGACCTAGCCTTGAGGAAAACAACTACGTCTACAGGACCGGTAAAGTATGGTTCAACAATATCATTCAAGATTGATGTGATTAATCAAGGTTCAAAAATTGCCAAAGAAGTTTCAGTTGTAGAATATTTAGCAAGCGGTATGGTGCTTACACCAAATAACCCGGGATGGTTAGTATCTGGAACTATGGCAACAACAATTATTCCAACTATTCTACCAGGAGAAACTGCGAGTGTAAATCTTAACTTTTTGATTATTCCTGTAAGCAGTAACTTTTTAACTGCATGGTATAATGAAGCTGAGATTAAGCAAGCAAAAGATGTTCAGGGCATTATAATTACAAGTGATATCGACAGTGATTTTAATATGGATCCTAATGATGATAATAGTCCTATGTGTGGTGATTCAGATGATGATGAAATTAATGAAGATAGAAAGACTAATCCATCAGATGATGAAGATGATAACGATCCGGAATGTGTCGAAGTTGTTGACCTTGCTCTTCGAAAGTGGGTTTTGAATAAGAAATCATGTTATATCCTGAATGAAGTAGTTCCTTTCATAATTACTGTATTTAATCAAGGTAATGTTACTATGTCAAGTGTTACTGTAAATGATTTTCTGTCTGCTGGATATACTTTTGATGGTTCTCAAAATCCGGGATGGAATTTATCAGGTAATATTTTAACGAAGACGCAAAATGTTATGCTTATACCTGGTGATAGTATTCAAATTCCATTGAATTTAAAGATTAAGAGCCCGGTTAATAATTCCGTTAACAGTTGGTGGAATTATGCTGAGATCAAATCAATGACAGATAAAAATAATCAGATTAGAGACAATGATGATGCTGATAGTAAACCAAATTCGAATTCTTCTTATGAATTATTGGTTAAACCTGGCGATTCATTTGATAATATTATTTCAGGACAAGGACAATCTGAGAATGAAGATGAGGATGACCATGATCCGGAAAATGTAATCGTTAAATCTTTTATCGGAGATTATGTTTGGAAAGATCTCAACGGAGATGGCCTTCAAAATCAGGGAGAAACTCCAATACAAGGTGTGCATGTATATCTTTATAAATGTAATTCTACAATTCCAATTGCAAAAGATACAACTAACGCAAATGGAGCATATGGATTTGATTGTCTTGATTCAGATTCTTACTATCTTAGATTTGATGCAACACCGATTAATATGCCTAATTGTGCATGGACATTTTCAAATATTGGATCTAATGATTTAATTGATAGTGATGTTGATACATTGGGTGTTACAGATTGCAAGTTCCTTGAATGGGGAGAAAGAGACAGTACAAAAGATGCAGGATTAGTTGAGTTAGCTTGTTATGGCGATTATGTATGGCATGATAGAAATGGAGATGGAATGCAGTCATTTAATGAGGAAGGAATAAAGGATATCAAAGTAGAATTATACAATGGTAAAACGAATCAGTTAGTTAGAACTGCATTTACTGATAATTCAGGGCTTTATAAATTCTGCAGATTAATGCCACAGGATTATTATGCGAAATTCATACCTGCACCAAAGAGTGGATGGATTATTACTGATGCAAATGTGGGGCCGGATGTAAAGGATTCCGATCTTGATAATTCTAATGGACCTGGTACAACTGTAAAAACAACTTTAAGTCCTGGTGAAGAAGATCTTACCTGGGATCTTGGTTTGTATAAATGTCCTTCAATTAGCGGTATTGTTTTTTATGATGTAAACAATAACGGTGTGCGAGATAATATAGTAGATAACGGAATAAACGGAGTAAGAATAAGATTAATTGATGCTATGACCGGACAAGAAGTTGCGCATAGGATCTCAAGTGTTGAACCGGGAACAGGTTCTAACGATGGATATTATATTTTCGACTGCTTCAAGCCAGGTATGTATTATATTAAAGTAGACAGACCAGGTCACCTTGCTTTAGTAGAACCTTTAAAAGGATTTGATCCAAGTAAAGATTCAGACATTAATCATGATAATGGTTTGTATACTTCCAGAAAATTTACGATTAACAGTGAAGTGAAAGTATTGCATATAGGTGCAGGATTTTCTGATAAAGCGGTAATTGGTAACTATGTCTGGTTAGATATAAATTCAAATGGAATTCAGGATCAAGGTGAACAGCCAATTGAAAATGTTCATGTTGCTGCATACAATTCTACAGGTATAATGGTATCAGAAGCTGTTTCAAAAGCGGATGGTACATATGAATTGGATGGAATTAATCAAGGTGACTATTATGTTAAATTTGATCCTCCGGCAACGTTTGGCTTTACAATTCCTAAACAAGGAAATGATAATATAGACAATGATGTAGATAATACGAATGGGTATGGTACAACCAGAACGTATAGAATTCTTAAAGGAGAAGTTCGACCTTCAGTTGATGCGGGATTAATCTTCCAGGTGTTACCACTAGAGTGGTTAAGCTTCGAAGCCAATTACGAAGGTAATTATACTGCATTAAAATGGGTAACAGGTGTTGAAATTAATAATAATCATTTTGAAATTGAAAGAAGACATGAGTCTGAAGCGTCTTATAGAAAAATTGCTCAAGTGAGTGCAGATGAAAACGGAAACTTTGGAAATCATATTTATAATTATGATGACTTTGATGTTGCTCGTTCAGGAGTCTATTATTATAGAATCAAGCAAGTCGATAAGAATAAAATCTTTACATATAGCAGAATTGCGAGTGTAAAAATTGAAAACTCAAAGGATCTAGATATAGCAATATATCCAAATCCAACAGATGACATTCTGAATATCGAACTTGGTTTATTGGAAGATAGCGAATTGGAAGTTAGAGTCTTTGACGAAAAAGGAAAGAACGTATTTACAAATCCATTTGGTGGTTTTAGAAAAGCCGGAACATATAAAGAGATGTTAAATACAAAAGTGCTGATTCCTGGTCAATACAGTTTGCAAATTAAAACAAACTCGAGAATGATAAATAAGAAATTTACGGTCGTAAGATAATTCGCAACTACAAAGAATTATTAAGAGATCCTCGTTGCCTTGCAATGAGGATCTTTTTTTTATCTAAATTTCTTTTAGCAACAAATTTTTATTAATCTATTACTTCTAATATCTGAAATCAATTAATCTGCAATCATCAATCGGAAAAGGAGTAATTAATTTCAGTTGACGTGCAATGCATTAATCCATTGGTAATATATAAAAATCCTAATTTGATTATTTGATTACATGATTGCAGATTCCTAGAATGCATATTGTTGATGTTGTGTAATACTTAAATAATTTAAAATTCTTAAATCAAGCTTATTCAGCTGAAAATCAGGATAATCTTAAATCTTCAATCACAAAGTAATTACAATAAGTAATTTTGCTCAATGTAAAAATACTGAAAATTTTTGAACTCTGTTATCGCACAAGCGTAATATCACCAACAGCCCTGTGTGGTCCGCCTAGCTTATCTCGCCATTCTACGTAATATGTAAAGACAGCAGGTTGACATAATTCATAGAGAAATACTCCATCCCACCCAATTCGTGGATCATTTGGAGGAAAAGATTTATTCTCATACATGAGTTCGCCCCAGCGATCATAAATTCTAAACATGTCAATAAGATGAACATCAGGATTGGAGTATACAGTAGTTTTATCATTTATGCCATCTCCATTTGGACTGAAGACATTGGGAACATATACTTCTCCTTCACTTAGAATTTCCAAATAAAGAATTCTGATAGAGTCACATCCTTCATGTGTCTCAAGTCTGGCAGTAAAGACTCCACTTGTATCAAAGTTTTTCTTACCAAATACCCAATGATATTTGTTTATAGTACAGACAGTATCACGAAATGTATACGAAGGATATATTTTTAATATTAATTTATAGGTAGAATCACAACCATCCTTAGTAGTCCTTAGAATATCAAAAACACCACTCTCTTTGTATGATTGACGATTTAGATCCCAATAATATTCATCACAGGCTTCAACACTGTCTACATATTTATATTGCGGTAGTACTTTAACTGACACAACCAAGCTTGAGTCGCATCCATGTTGGGAAGAAGAAGGATAAAAAATTTCTTCCCTTAATTTCTTTTCATCAAATATGTGGCCATTGATTGTAATTGTCGAACCCGGGCAGATAGCAGTGTCTATTCTACTTTGCTTATTGGGATGAAAATGTAATGTAAATTGAACGGTAGAGTCGCAACCATATTGGTTAGCCTTGCTCAATTGAATGATACCGGAAGGATTATTTAAATCAAATGTTTGATTGTGAATAACCACTGAATGATTCCTGCAAACCGTAGTATCATATTTTCCATTGGTGTGATTATTAAATTGTAAACGAACATCAATCAATGAGTCACAACCCACATAATTGGCGCCATTTAAAATGATTGTTCCGGTCGGATTTTTCTCATCAAATGTTCGGTTCAGAATTCTTACAAAACTTCCACGACAGATCGTAGTATCAATCGTATGATAGGATTTAGTTTTAAATAGAATTCTGGCTTGTATAACAGAATCGCAGCCATATTGATTCGCATTACTAAGTACGATTGAGGCTGTTGGATTATTGGCATTCAAAACAACAGAATGTAATCTTACTTCTTCATCAGGGCAAACAACAGTGTCTAAAGTTGAAGAGCTATGGTTATTAAATTTTATAGATATTCTAATCGTAGAATCGCAGCCGGTACTACTCGCGGAAAATAATGTTACACTATCCTGTGTGTGATTTTCATCAAACAAAATATTGTGAATTCTAAGTGTGCCTCCTTTGCATATAGTAGAATCAAGCTGATATGAGCTTAGTGGTAGTGATTGTATTATTATTATAGCCGTTGAATCACAACCATTTTCACCCAATCCCGGATATTTGTGTTCGCCATATGGATTCGTGGATGAATACCATACCTTTTCTATTTCTATTGAATCATTCAAGCAGAGTTTATATTCAAATGTATCTATAATAGTTTTAGTACATCTACGGAGCCCAAAGTCAAGAGAAAAATCATTCTCACCTCCTTTACCGGAAGTATATGGAAAAACAATTTTATCAGTAAATCTTGATGGCATATTTTTATATAACTCTGCATCAGAATCATTTTCTATATTTCCGGAATTATTTTTATTTCTCAGTACTGTAGGAAAATATATTTTATTGTTAAGAATTAATTTTCCGTTTACATAATCGATATCATCTCCAATTTGAACATAATATAAAGAAAAAGAACTTAAGTCATTAAAATAATATTGGCCCTCATTATTTGTAGTCGTTGAAGAGACTAAAGTTCCAGATTGATCATAAAGTCTAACATTCAATCCGTTTAAAACATCTTCACCGGGATCCTGAAGTCCATCAGAGTCCTTATCATCCCAAATATAATTTCCAACAGAAATTCCAATCCCTTTGGGAGTCGATGAGCCGATAAGAATTTCTATATCTCCAAGACCTGCAGATTTTCCAAATGTTCCACGCTCTCCTGTAAAGAGATTGTAATTTACATTTTTGCTACCTATTGAATTATCCAACTGACTCCAGCCGTTAGACCAAATATTAGCGGGGTCCATCATAGTTGATAAAATGGTATTATAACTAGGATGAATTGCAAGACCTCCTAGTGCACTTTCCTGATGAGAAAAGAAACCATCCTGAAAAAAGAATTCACCTCCACATACACCTTGATTATTGTTGGAACCACTTGTAGTATAAAATCCGGCTGTTGCATTTTTTTCAAGAAGGTAAGTATGTTTATGTTTAAATAATTTTAGTAAATCACCACCTGCAAAGTGTATATATACTATGTTGTCGTTTCTTCTTGTGCCAAAATCTCTTCCGCCGGTCTGATAACCAAATCGATCTCCAAGTCCAAGAATCAAGTTGCCTTCTGAATCAAATTCTATATCTGATAAAACCGGAACAGGAGCACAACTTACATCCCCTCTAACTTGATAATAATAGTAATCGTTTGACCAGTGTTTGAAGTTCGAACAAATATTACCTTCGAGAAAACCTTTTGTATAATTTAATTCTATATTGATTATCTCTGAAAAATTTCCATTGTCAAATTTGTAAACAATAGCTTTTAAATCATCGCTTTTCAAAGTTGATTCTGCAGAACATACTCCACCAATATATAAACTTCCTTCATGATACTTTAATGCCCACGGCCGCCAATCGCTATTATTAAAACAATTCGGAGCTGGAATTGGAATTTCCGTAATTCTATTTGCTGCAATAGGAAGTTGGACAGGATTTCCAATCTCAATAATTATTAAGCTTCTATTATACATATTTACAACAAACAATGAATCTCCCCTCTTATTTAAATCCAGATCACCGAGTCCCCATTTGCCGACAAGTGGAAAACAAGTTGAATCACGTGAAGCATCATTCGGGTTAAAGGAAATATCTCTTATTAGAGTTGATTCGTTTCCAGTCTGGATTCCAAAATCATCTAAATTTAGAAATAGTTTGGTATTTCCATAGTATTGAAAGTTACTATTACTTACAGGAGAGGGAAGAATATTACTCAGATTGGTCTGATAAATAGCACCTAAACCTGCAGGACCTAATTCAGCATTTCGTTTTAGGAATGCTGACGAAAATAATTGCTTTGTGTTTTCCTGAAAACCCAATCCCCATATAGATCCTGTTTCTCTCGCACTTGCAAAATAATAACTACCATTAGGACCTAATCTTGGTCCTCCTGAACTGGTGTTAAATTGATTGGAAATAATAGAAGGATTAGTAGAGGCAGGGCTTGTTGAGTCACTTGATTTTCCTTTTGTAAAAATCGCTGTTACAATCCATGGGTTTTCTTCTACAACAGATTCGAGATTAAATAAACCGAGGTGTACATTACAATCACCTACAACTGTTTTTTGAGTTCTTGTCTTATTCTCAGTTCCTATGTTAGAATCAAATTTACCTGAAGGAATCTGAAATTCAACTCTCACTTTGGTTCCAGCTGTTAAGCCATTCGCCGCCCATACTCCGTTTGTTTTTGATTTCGTTTGAGCAATTAAAAGTTTACTGTCGTCATAAATATAAATATCAATATTCGGAACACCTGTTTCAGATAAATCCTGAGATCCGTTATTATTAAAGTCATTATAAATTTTGCCACCAATACTAGAAGTTCCGCTGCATATTGGTGGGTCACAGGGAAGAGGCAAATCTATTCTTACAGGTATTGCAACAACAGTGGAAAGTAAATTGAAGTTTGCTTCAACCAGATAAGATCCGCCATCCGGGTCAAGGATAAATTGGACATAAGGTGGGCAAGCTTTAATAAATGGATCAAAGTGAATAGACTGACCATTAAGTTTGACAACAATTTTTGATCCTGGATCAGGTTCCTTCCAGCTAATAAAGACAGCTACAAGAACTTTAGACTTGTTTCCGGTTCGGGCACCAAACTCGCAATCACCTACTATGACACTGTCAATTCGCAATTCAGTTGCCATTGCAGGCTGAGAAAACGCAGGCTTATAAGTTATTGAACCAGATGCAAATACTGAAGTTAGGCAAAAATAGCACAGTGCGGACAATATTGTCTTAATGCATAACCATTTGATTATAAAGGCTTTCATTCTTTGTTTGTCGAATTTTATATCGGAATCCTGTACAGCTTTTCTCAAAGTTAATGATAGATATTAATATGGAAATATTTTATTTGGATTTTTTGTACTTACAGAGTAACGAAATCATCCCTCATGTCTGCTAGTTTCCAATTATAGTTTTAGTCATAAATGAATTAGAAAAATGAAAAAATGGATATTGAATCGGTAAGTCTAATTGCCATATTGAAGGTTGTCATAATCAGTATTCTAAGAATATTTTTTTGATTTTATTTAAAGAATATTGCTTAAATTTGGTTTTTTAAAACCAAAATCAATTATTATGAATCTTACAAAAGTTCTACTCGCGACACTGGTGGGAGCAATAGTAAATTTTCTAGCTGGCTGGGGCTTATATGCCGGATTATTGAAAAATGTCATGGCCGATGGAATGACAGAGGCTGCTAAGTCTATTCAGCTTCCTGAAGAGCAGCACAAAATAGCTTTTTACTTTGTTGGCGGCTTATTCTTTTCTTTAATGCTTGCTTATATCTATGAGCGTTGGGCAGGGATTAGGACATTACAAACAGGAGCGATTGCCGGAGCGGTAATTGGTGCTTTGATTTCACTAAATATTGATTTTAATTTTATGGCTGGTATGAACTGGTACAATGGTTACTCTGTATTATTTATTAATACAATTGTAAGTGCAGTAATGGGAACTTTAACCGGAGGAGCTATAGGATGGATGTTGGGATATAAAAGAGATTAAATTTTAATCAAGTTAAAAAATAAATATCCGGCCTTGTAGAAAGGTCGGATATTTTATTTTACATGAATTATCAACGCAAGAATTAATTGAAGTTTTGCAACTTTATTTTCTGAATAGGTCAATACAATAAAATCATCTAAATTTCATTTTATCAACAATATTATGCAAATGAATATCTCATACTTATTATCTTACTTTTGACTTATTTTAAGGAAGTTAATATTAATATATTGGTTAGAGCTTAATTCTTAATAGCTTGCTGAATAAGCATTGATTAATTTATAATGTAAAAGCACTATTCACCAAATCTTTAAAATAAACTTAACATCAATCGATTAGCTTCCCTGAATAATTAGATAACTTCCCTGACTAAATCACCTGTTTCACTGATTTTATAAAGTAAAACTTGATCCTAAACATAGCTTTGTATTGTAATTATTTTTTAAAATTAAAATTAAAGTTATGAACTACAAAATTTACTTGAATATGTTTCAAGCTTTTTTAAACAAGTTCCATAAAATTCAATGTGGCCTAAAGCTTGCTGCAGTCTTTTTATTATTTATCTTTAATCACTCAATCAACGCCGCAACTTATCATGTAAGCAAAACAGGAAATGATGCCAATGATGGACTGTCATGGGCAAATTCATTTCTGACTTTGCATAAAGCATTGCAGACTGTCATTGCTGGTGATGAGATCTGGGTTGCTGAAGGAACATATTATCCGGATGAAGGACCAGGGATGACAAATAACAATCCGAGTCATTCATTTCACATGATAGAAGGAGTTGGAATTTATGGTGGATTTAATGGAACTGAGACTATATTATCCCAGAGGGATTGGGTAGATAATGAATGCACATTGAGTGGTGAAATTGGAAACTTGAGTGACCCCACAGATAATACTATGAGAATAGTTTTTAGTAACAATCTTTCCAAATCTGCTGTAATAGATGGTTTTACTATTACAAAATCATTTGGAGGAATTGCTACTGGAGCAATGTTTAATCAATATTCCTCACCTGTGATTTCTAATTGCATATTTATTGCAAATCATTCATCCACTAGCTGCGCTGGAATTTATAATTTTTATGATTCCTATCCTGAAATAAGTAATTGTAAATTTGAAAATAATACTGCAGTATTTGGTGGGGGTATTTTAAATTTGGGTGCTTCACCTTCTATTTCTAATTGTTCATTCATCAATAATGAAGCAACTAGACAAGGAGCAGGAATTTGGAATCTTAATAGTTCAGATTGTCTAATTTCAAATTGCAGATTTGAAAATAATATTGCTCTGCATGGTGGTGGAATTTACAATGAGACAGGATCTAATCTAACTATTAGTAATAGCATTTTTGACAACAACTCAGCATCAGAGCAAGGAGGTGCAATAAAGAATATTAATTCTTCTCCTAATATTACAAACTGTGAATTTAATTCTAATACAGCTCCGATGGGTGGAGGAGTGTATAATAAGTCCTCTGATCCATCTATTACAAATTCTACATTTTCTAAGAACAATTCTGATAATGGAGGAAGCATTTATAATGAATTCTCCAATCCAACTATCATGGATTGTAGTTTTTCTGAAAATTTAGCTTATTTAGGCGGAGGCGTATATAATGAATCTTCAAGTCCAACCATCACAAGCTGTAATTTTTCAGCAAACTCTTCGGGCTCTAGTGGAGCTATGCACAACGAATCTTCTAATCCTGTAATTACAGATTGTCATTTTACTAATAACGCAGTTCAACATGCTGGTGGAGCTATGACGAATGACAATTCTACTGTGGAAATAACGCTGTCAACATTTGATTACAATAGAGCAGCAAGTGGAAAAGGTGGTGCAATAGATAATTTTAATTCAAACTTGAGCATTTCGGATTGTAGTTTTAGCAATAACATTGCAGACCGAGATGGTGGTGCTATCAGTAATGAAGCAGAAAGCGAAACTTTTGAAGTAAGCAAATGCACATTTGAATCTAATAATTCTAATGCAAACGGCGGAGCAATAGCACTAATTGGAAGTACAATAACAACAATAATTGCCAGCAAATTCAAAGGAAATCAAAGTAGTCTGAATGGTGGAGCTATTACAAGTAATCGAGGTTCCGTGCTCATATATAACAGCATATTCACAGGAAACTTTGCAGCTAACAATGGTGGAGCATACAGAAGATTAGGAAGAGGTGGGCCTGAATTTTATAATTGTACTTTTACTGGCAATCGTGCTTCAAATTTAGGTGGTGGAATATTTTCTCCGCATGCTCAACATGCTTATGTAAGATTAAATAATTGTATATTATGGGGGAATAGTAATGAAGGTATTTCCCCAAGTTTTGAAATTCATAACTCAATTGTCCCAACTGCTTTATTAGGAGGCGGTTCTGGAAATATTGATTCAGATCCATTATTTGTTAATCCGCTTGACTTTAATTTATCTCCTACCCTTGAAGGAGATGTCCATTTACAATTATGCTCACCAGCAATTGACAAAGGGCTTGACACTGAGAATATGACATCTGAAGATCTAGATGGTAATCTACGAAAATTTGATGCGATCAACGGCGGTGAAAAAATCGATATGGGTGCTTATGAAGTACAAGAGGCTGTCGCGCCCATTGCAATATGTCATGAAAATTATGAAGTAGCTTTAGATGAGCAGGGACATGTTAGTTTTCCTATTGTAAATATAAACAATGGCTCTACAGGATGTGGTCCTTTAAGTTTCAGCAATAGCTTTGGAGCTGAAAATTTTGTAGTTTATAAATGTGAATTATTGGGCCTGGAAGTTCCTGTTAGTTTAACCATAACTGATGTGAATGGAAATACAGCAAGTTGCAGCTCAACGATTGTTATCATTGATAACATAGACCCAATTGCACTATGTCCAATAAATATAACAGAAGTCAATGATCCTGGACAATGTGGTGCTATTTTGAATTATTTATTTCCTACAACAGCAACTGATAATTGTGGAGCACCTACGATTTCTTATTCCATTCCAAGCGGATCTTTATTTCCTTTGGGTATAACAACCGTTGTAGTTACAGTTACAGATGGAAGTGGTAATACTTCTTTATGCACTTTTGACGTAATAGTTTCTGATCTTGAGGGTCCAACCATTTCGTGTCCTGAAGATATTACTGTGTTTACAGATTCTGAATCTTGTACACAGGAAGTAGATTATGAAGTTAATGCAAATGACAATTGCCCTGAATTTACACTAGAATATTCTAATGCACCAGGTTCATTGTTTCAAATTGGTGCAACTACAGTTTCGGCTACTGTCACTGATGGAGTAGGATTTACATCAGCTTGCTCATTTACTGTAACTGTTATCGACAATACTCCACCGACCTTAATCTGTCCTGAAAATATTGAATACGAACTAGGCTTTACTGAATGTAATAAGACATTCACTTATGAAGCCAATACAGGAGACAATTGTGATGTAATGAGTGTTGTGTATTCGCCTGTTAGTGGATCATCATTTGAACTGGGAACAACAAGTGTAATTGTAACAGTTACAGATCTTCAAGGCAATACTAGTTCATGTAGTTTTACAGTGACAATTACAGGAGATGAGGATTGTGATGGCGTAGCTAGTGCTTGTGATCTTTGCCCGGGTGGAGATGATAGTATCGATAATAATAACGATGGTCAACCCGATTGTCATGTGTATCCTGGATTTTCTAATCTTCCATCATCTTGGATCTGTGGTAACAAAAATAATAAAGTAAGAATATGTCACAACGGAAACAATACTTTGTGTGTTGCCCAAGCAGCTGTTACAGCACATTTAGGACATGGTGATTATTGCGGTCCTTGTAATGAAGCGAATTGTAACAATAATTTAAAAAATAACAATGGGATAGTTTTGCAATCAAGTAGCAGTGTACTAATTAATCCGGGACAACAGGAAGTCAATACAAGTACAGACGAAGAAATATTTGTCAATTTGTCTCCGAATCCAAGTTCAACAGAATTTGTTCTCAATCTACATAATCATAATGAGGCTAATATTAGTATAATATTGATAGACGAATATGGAAGGAAGATTCAACAATTTGAAACAAAGAATGTACATCAAGACATTAGATTTGGAATTGATCTTAGGCCTGGCGTTTACAATTTAGTCATTCGAACAAAAGCTACAAATAAAGTATTGAAAATAGTTAAACTAAATTAATCGATTAAGAAATTAAATTTTTAACTTTGTTGATCCCGCAGGAGTTTTATTCCTGCGGGATGGCTTAATATAAAAATCCTAAATCACTACGACTAAAATAGTAAGTTTTTATTTAATTTAGTTACGCATAAAGTATTTTAACTTTTCAGCTTGAATAATTGGTTTTGTGAAATAATGAAAGGGTTGCTTCTAAAGATCTCATTAATCAAAGGGTCTTCCCTGACTGAAATTTGTGTTTTGACGAAAATAGTGGTATTCTCACTGAAAAGAAACTATAAATATTTAAATTATATTTAATTTGTGGTAGAAAATTAATTAAAATATTTTTGGCTAACATGGAAAGCATACAAGTATTAATTGTAGAAGACGAATTAATCATAGCTGCGGATATTCAAGCTAGATTAAATGATATGGGATATATCACTCTCGGCCCAATACGATCCGGGGAAAAGGTGTTGGAATTTTTGATGAAGGAGTCTCTTCCAGATATTATTATTATGGATATTATGCTAGAAGGTAAATTAGATGGAATTGAAACAGCAAAGCAGATTGGATTAGCCCATAAAATTCCAATAATATTTTTAACTGGAAATGAAGATGAATTAACTTTTACAAGAGCAAAAACGGTAGATCCACAGGCTTTTTTATCTAAACCTTTCAAAAGTACAGATTTGCAACATGCTATAGAACTCGCCATTAAAAATTCTAGTGAAGGCTTTTCCCCAACTACTGATTCAATGAGTGAAGAAAATACCTACCTTTTATCTGATCGGGTTTTTATAAAAATGAAAAACAAAATGATTCGCTTATTTCTGAATGAAATTCTTTGGGTGGAGGCGGATGATTATTATTGTAAAATACACACAAAGGATAAGGAAATCCTTGTTGGCGAGACCTTAAAAAAGTTTTACAAGGTTTTGTCAGACATGCCTCAATGGATGAGAATTCATAGGTCCTATATTGTTAATTTAAATCATATTGAAGAAATTGATATTTCTCACGTCTTGATAAACAACGTTAAGGTACCAATTAATAAAGCATCCAGGGATGAATTATTGGATGGTTTAGTTAAATTATAATCATGATGAATTTTCGATCATCTTATTTCTTATTAATATTTTTTTATTTTCAATTAAATGCGCAAATAGCTGAAAATAAACTGATAGACAGTTTAAAAAAATCGGCTGTTCACTATTCTGATAAATCGGAATTTTTGGAAGCTATTGGAATTTATTTGAAATTGATTAATATGGCAAAAAAGAATCATGATCCATGCTTAGAAAGTGATAATTATAGTAACTTATATCGTACTTATTTATTAATCAATAATACGATAGCTGCAGAGGAAATGATTTCAAATGTTAAAATATCTATTTTGAATTGCAGCAATCCAGCTTCATTGGCAAGATATCATGATGAATTTGGAAAATATTTTTACAAGCGAAATGAATATGATTCAGCTTTTTATTATTTTCAAAAAAGCTCAGAATTTTACTTTAGAGCGAAAGACAGCATCAGAGGAATGAATGCTCTTTCTCAATTAGGATTAGTCTATTTAAAAAAAGACTTACCCTCATTAGCCATTAAACATTTTAAAGCCTATTACGATTATGTTCAATTATATGGATCGAATCAGAATAAGATACATGGCGCATTGCAAATGGCTTCTACTTATAATAAATTATCTGACGGAATCCAGGCTTTATCTTATGTTATTGAAGCAGAAAAAATAGCAAACAAAGTAGGCGATAAATATTCCAGAAAAAATATTTTGGATTATAAAGCCTGGGCATACGAAAATGTAAAGGAGTATGAAACTGCACTTAAAGCTTATCATTCTTATATGGACTATTACAAGGATACCTTAATTCCAGAACAGAGATTGAAAGAGATAGAAAATTTAAGAACGAAATATGAGATTGAAAAAAAGGAATCTACGATTGAGGTTCAAAAACAACAATTAAGGAATGGAAATATTATTCTTTTAAGTATTATTGGAATTTTGACTTTACTCTCAATTGGAGCAATTGTCCTTTATCTTTTTAATAAGAAACTGAAAAAGAGCAATAAGGAAAAGGAGTTCCTTATAAAGGAAATACATCATCGCGTTAAAAATAATCTCCAAGTGCTATCGAGTTTATTGCATCTTCAATCAAGATATATCAAAGATGAAGTAGCGTTAGATGCCATGCGGGAAGGGCAGAATAGAGTGGATGCAATGGGACTTATACATCAAAAACTTTATACAGGAAATAATTTGGCCAATGTTGAAATGCGCGAGTATGTGAGTAAATTGGGAAATTCTTTATTAGATTCATTTGGGATCCATGATAATCGTATTGAAATTGTATATAATTTAAGTAAGTTGTACCTGGATGTCGAAAAAGCAATTCCATTAGGTCTGATTATAAATGAACTAATAACGAATTCCTTGAAACATGCTTTTGATCCTCTTGAGAAAGGAATAATAACAATTGAACTTCATAAGAATTATTTAGATAATGATTACCTTGTTGTAAGTGATACTGGAAGAGGAAACAGACAACAACGAGATGAAAAACAGAATGCTTCGTTTGGCACCGGTCTTATTTCAATTTTAACTGAAAAACTCAATGGTAAAATTGAAATAAATCAAGAAAATGGATATCAAACCAAAATTAGTTTTGAGAATTTGAATTTGTGACAATTTAAATATGAATGGACATATAATATACCTGGGTGAAAAAAATGCGATTATAAATTGGCATATAAAGTCAATTATCAGTAAATTAAATTATTCTATTACAATAAAAGATTTGAATGAAATAAATTTTAATTCACCAATAGGAACATCTGCTTTGTATTATTATATTGTATGTCTTGAAAACCATGATAGTAATAAGTTAAAATTATTTATTGAAAATATCAAAGAAAAAAAAGCATCGCGAATACTTTTTCTTTCAACGAATACAAATTTATATTGTGATAATCCTTTTATTCTTGAACCCAATTCTCTTATTTTAAACAAACCATTTTCGCCCTCTCAACTTCAAAAAATGGTTGAAACATTAATTTCGTAGAAAAAATGAATGATGTATTGATATGTAATATTTTCAATTCAATTATGATTTTAACGAGCAGTCACTAACACTGATATTTGAGTCTTTAAATTTTTTACTTGTGATAGGAAACTTACTTTGATTAAAATAATGTTATCAGTAAGCGCTATCTATTTTGTGGCTCTTACTGTTCCTATAGAGACAAGAAATCCTCTTTTTTCTAATTCTTGCAATTCAATTTTGATGTAGCTATGGATGAAATAACAATTATATTATAATCTCTAGCTTGCTCTCTTGCAATTAAGTCGATGTTGTAACAATTTATTTAAGAATTATTACTTCAGCCAAAAGTGCGATGTTATTAATAGAACATTATTAAATCTTAATTATCTTATCTTGAAAAACTAATTTTCCTTCTGAAAAAATTCTTAATAAATATATTCCTTGATTCAATAAACTTAAATCTATCGATTGACAAGATGTTGAAGAGTAAATAATTTCTCCTTTTATATTTCTAATTTCTACGAGTTGACAATTAGAAGTATTATGAAGAATTAAGTTATTCGTTACTGGATTGGGGGAATAAGATATTTTTAATTTATCAATATTAAAATTGTCAATAAGAGTAGGCCTTTCATATTCATAAGGGCCTATGTCCCATTGTGCGAAACCATTACCATCTCCATCTTTAGGTCTTATTTGAAAATCAAAATCGAGATTAACAAGCCCTGTTTGACTCATCCCTTTGTCAATACAAAGAACGCTTCCAGAACTAAGATGAAAATCTGAATTCGATTTAAAATTAGGGTTACCAGAACTACTGTTCACTTCCTGATTTATGTACGCTGCTTTAAATAAATCAAGGGTCCTGTAGGAAGTATTTCCAATGCCAAATATATTATTATTAGAATTAGCAACGTAGTAGAGATTATGCGCCAGTTGGCAAGCCTGAAGATTGGACGAAGATTGATAATAGAGTAAAGGTTGAGATGTATTATTTGAAGTTTTAAAGAAAATATTATTGGAGATCTGTACAGTTGAAGAATTAGTGCAAAGTATATAACCCAGTGCGTTTTGAGTTGTTCTATTATAAAATAAATTATTATAGATACCGACATTTTTAAAAGGTGAGGTATTAGATAATGTCAATGACCCTTCAACAATATTATTTCTGACAATTACATTTTCAGTAAAGTCTACTTGATTTCCGGATTCAGATTTCAGTTCAATTCCTTGTGGTGAATTATAGATGTAATTATTTTCAATAATAACATTTAATAACCCACCTGCATTATCACCGCCTGCATGAAGAGTATGTATGTGATTATGATGAATCGAGTTTTTTCTTACCACTGCATTTCTAGATTTCCTGAGCTTAAGTCCATCATCAGCCCTCAATATTTCATTCCCCTCTATGGTTACCGTGTCGCAGTTACTGATATATAAACTATGTACAAATCCTGATCCACAACCATTACTATCAAGCACACAATCCTTTATTGTAAGGTTTTTTACAGTTGCAAAGATTCCTTGTCCCGTTGACTGATTGCCGTTATTGAAGAAATGACATTTCTCAACAATAATATTGTGTTGATATAATATCATTCCGGATTTACAATTTGTAACTTTAAGACCGGATGATATAATATGATGAGGAAAATTTGTATAGAAAGCTTCATTGATTATAACACCAGTAGGTGCATTCGCAAATGGAGTATTACTTGTTAGATGCAGATCAGAAATCCTAATGTAAGAAGTTGATTTATTTAAAGATCCTCTGCATAACAGAACCTCTCCTGCTGAGTTTAAATTAATTATGGGAAGCTCGCCACGATCATAGGATCCAATATAAATGTATTGTGTCGGTAAACCTTGTGCAGCTGACAATTGAATTCCTGTAGTACCAATCCAGCTATCGTTTCTTCTTAATAGAAAGCTATCACTTGCCTGGGCAACTGAATTAATAAGAGTATTAAAAGCTGTTAGGCTTTTCTTTGGGCCGTCCGTTCTGTTTGAATTAGGATAAGCCATAGTTCCACTCCATGAATCATTACCCAGACTTTCGGAAAAATAGTAATTTCTGCTGAAAAGAATCTCCTTACTCATAAATGTAAAAAGGGTCATTAAAAGTATTCGAAATATTCTATTATTCATATTCAAGATAAATTGTGTAAAACTACGAAATAGACACATTTAAATTCGTTTTTGTTGCTCAAATGATTTTTAATTTTATTCGAATTACTGGAGTTCAAACAAAATTAGAATCCTATTATTATTCATCTAGTTGGAGTACATTTGTACAATAAATTAAGTAATGATTATGGATGCAATTACTAAGTACTTCACAGCAGAAAGAAATGAAAGTATCTTGTTTTTATTGGCCGGATTGCTTGCGGTTGTATGCTCAATATATTTTCTCATTAAACTCAACAAAGATTTTTACTCCGGACTTTCATACTCATTAGTATCCATAGCTATAATTCAATGGATTGTGGGAGCGAGTATTTACATTAGAAGTCCAAAAGATATTGAAAGAGTACAAGATTATTGTAAGCATGACAAAACACAAATTCAGTTGGTTGAATTACCACGGATGGAAAAGGTAATGAAAAGTTTTCAACTGTATAAATTTATTGAAATTAGCTTACTATTGATAGGTCTATTTTTATTTTTTTATTTTCCATCGGAATCTTTGTGGAAGGGATTTGGATTGGGCCTTCTTATTCAATCTGCCCTAATGTTAATTTTAGATTTTTTTGCAGAGAGACGTGGAAAGGAATATATAAATTATCTGTTGAGCCTATAATAATCTTTACACTTCTATTGACTTGAATTTTAGATATGCAAGTAAAGTTCTAAGAGTAATCAAATTGTTTACATCATTATAAAAACAGAAGGACGCTCAACAACTTTGTTCGCTTTAAGTTATTTGGTAAATACTATTTTAGTAAGAATAAATTTATTCAAATCTAAGTAAACTATAGTGTGATCCTTTTGTTTTAAAACAATGAATGATAATAGTGTTTCTGTACAACTTGAAAAATTTTATCAGGAATATAATCTTGGTGAAGAAGGCGGCAATAAGTTATCATTTGTTACAATTGAGTTAGGGGGTTTATTTCACTTCTATATCCCAAACTGGGATGCGAGGCGTAAAGCCGTTTTAAGACATGATATTCATCATTTAATTACAGGATTTGAAAGCAAGATTCTTGGAGAGTTAGAAATTTCGAGTTGGGAAATTGGCTCTGGCTGTCTTAACTATTTCGCAGCATATCTAATTAATTCCAGTGGTTTTCTGCTCGGACTTTTAATCTACCCAAAAGCTAGTTTTCGAGCGTTTGCTCTTGGATGCGATTCTAAGAATTTGTATCAGCTACACATTTCAGATCAGGATTTACTGAGAGAATCCATAGATCATTGGAGATCCGTATGCGAATTTGACAGTAAGAAGATTCCAAAAACGGGTGTTAAAGTTTTAAGCAAATTGACTTCTCATATAGCCCTAGCAATTATTATTCAATTTATTATAATAGTATTATCACCATTTTTGATTGCGTTTCATTTTGTACAATATTCTAAATTGAAAAAGAGAAAGTAAAATGCATTTAATTTAAGCTTGTTAATTAGCAATTTATTGAATAGTCAAAATAACTTAAATTCAAGGACATTCATAATTTATCAAACTAACGAAGTAATTCAATTTCATGAATCAGATTTTAAGAACCAATTCCTCGAATTCAGATTTTGTCAGCTTGGTCAAAGAATTAGACAAAGAACTTGCGATACGTGATGGTGCAGATCATAGTTTTTATTCGCAGTACAATAAGATAGACAAAATTTTCCATATAATAATTTGCTATGATAATGATGTTCCAGTGGGATGTGGTGCATTGAAGGAGTATGAATCGGATACTATGGAAGTAAAGCGGATGTATGTGCCTCCACAATTTAGAGGACAAGGAATTGCTTCAGCAATTCTAAAAGAATTAGAAATTTGGGCCAAAGAATTAAATTACAAAAAATGCATACTTGAAACTGGCATGAATCAGCCGGAAGCAATAGCGCTCTACAAAAAGTGCAATTATACTGTCATCCCTAATTACGGGCAGTATCAGAATGTAGAAAATAGTGTTTGCTTTGAAAAATGGATATTGCTTTAGAGTTAAGTTACAATCGCATTCACCCACTTTTTAGATATTCAGAATTGGGTCAGAGGGATTAAGTTTATAATCTTTACGGTATTAAGAATAAGATAATCGTAAATGAATCCGATGAATTTAGTGCCTAAATAATAAACTTATGGAAACCTGAAAAAATGAAAAATTGAAACCAGTAGATTCAATTTATTCTAGCGATCAATTATTAGTCTAGGATCATATTATGCAAGTTATTGGTAACCTGTCTGGTGTTTCTTGCAATAATCTACTCTGTAATTTAATTTCTATTTATTAATTCATCATTCATCGAAGCTATATCGGCAATCGAATAGCTATTTCATACTTATGATCTTCTGACGGAAAGAAGAATTAAATAGGAAAGTAACCCCCACTTTGGTTTTCAATTATAATTAAATATCTTCTATCAAATTAATATTATAATATTCGTAAAAGTCTATAATACAGTTAAATATATAGTATTAAATAAAAATATGTGAAAATATTATAATATGTATTTAACTTCTCATTTCTTTGCATGCTAAAGCAATTTCTGCCTGATGGATTCATTATATGGTATTACCCATATTATGATTTATCGGAGCATTACTTGAATTAGAATTGAAGACAACATCCATCTGAGAGATAGACCCATAAGTTTTCCCCCCAAACTTATGATAATCTGGGAACTTTTACCAGGTGCTTTTCTGCGATGATAATGGCTTCAAGGTTTAAAAAGATAAAAACTACAAATGAATATAGGAGATATATTTCCTAATTTTAGTTGGTATAAATTACCATGTGCAAAGCAAATTTGCATTATATATAAAAACTTGACGCTAGTTAAGTCCCTTCACTACGCTAATACATCTGATTTAAATCATTCCAATAATATAGAAATTCACTTTCCTACGGAAAGCAGGTTCAATTCTCTTTTGAACACATCAATGTTAAATGTTTTGTTCCAATTTTCCGGTTTGGTATTAATTCCTGTAGAGGTGAAAAAAATGAGTGTTAAGAATATCCTTCTCTATTTCTTCCCCTTTTTACAAAATAGATTAAATGCACAAGTTCTATTAGTTACAAATAATGAAATTTCTTTTATATGAAAAATATGACACAAATTCAATCTGCCTTTAAGATTCAATTCTTGAATCAAGTTAACATTACATTGTTGGTGATCTTATTCTCAATGATTTTTTCTTCAAATATTCAATCTCAAAGTTTAGAAGAAAAAATTGATAAATCCAAGAGTTATGTAGCAGGAATAATATACATAGATACCAATAAAAACGGCAAATTGGATGAGAATGAAACGGCTCTAAATGGCGCCAATATCCGCCTTATCCGAAAGGGCATAAATAAAAAACCAGACCAGGTTCTTGTAGAAAACAGAACAAGTGTAAGTGGTGAATATATTTTTTATACGAATGAATTTCCTGTACAATTAGTAATAACTTTTGAAAATGAGGTGTACAATATTGTACGCCCTAGCACATATGTGCATGAAGAATATGGAGAAGTAGGAAATACAGCATTTGTGGTTTTCACAAAAGCTGGGTTAAAAAATATTGGACTAACTAAATAAGTATAAAGTAAGCCTTTTGGAAAATTTATAAATTTTCGAAATTTAAATTCTGTGATATAATTTTTATATCACAATTAAAGTAAAAATTAAAGTCTTTAAAATGAAAACTGCAAAATCATTTTCGTCAATTGTTCAAGCCGCTTTGTTGCAAATTAAAAGTGTATTGAATGTGTTTCTTGTAATTGGAACTTTGATTCCTGTAAGCATTAGTGGTCAATTTACAGGAACACTTAGCTCTACAGAATCTATCTGTCTTTCTGACGGTACAGTAAAAGTATCCGGGGCGGATCCTACCAGTTTGTATATTATCACTGGACCAGGAATTCCTCAGACCAGTTTAGGTCCAGGCAGCAGTATGTACACTTTCACTGATTTGCCGAAAGGTACATTTACAGTGACAGAAGTTGAACTAGATAATGATGAATTCACAGCTAGCTCTACCGTTACTTCAACGTATGAGCAAAACTGGCAATTTCTGGCAGATGTAACTTTCAAGGATTGTTCCGGAGGAGCTCCAGGGAAAATATGTATCAATATTACAGGAATAATAGATGCAGATCCATTTGAACAAAGGCCTCCATATACTTATAGAATTTCTGCACCCAACGGGACTTTACCGAATGATGGTGCGGGATTGCCTCCATATGGATCCGATACAGAATTTTGCACTTCTATCCCGTCTGATTGGGCAGGAAAGACTTTTAAATTACAAGCGAAAGATGCATGTGGTAATTTCAAAACTTATACCATTCAGGTACCTTTAAATCCACCGCCTCCGGCTCTAAATTCTGTCTTTAAAGGCTTTTCAGATTGTGCAGGAAATTCTCTATATGAAATGACTGGAGGAGGAGGTACAGCTCCATATTTATTTACGATAGTGTCTGGTCCTGGTACTCCAACTTCAAGTACGACCAATCCTACAAATTTTGTATTTCCACCCAATTCAACAAGTGTTGTCAGAGTAAGAGATGAATGCGGCGGTTTTATAGAACATACAATTACTACTGGTGAATATATTCCTCCTTGTTTGTCAGTTTCTGCAAATGCAGGAAAATGTGATCCACTCGGTATGGGTCCAGGAACAGCAACATTATATTATTGTCGATGCGATAATGGAATTGGACCTTATACTATTGATATTACAAGTGATTGCGGTTATTCAGCAACCATAACTAATGCACCGGTATGTGGAGTTACTCCTGATTTACCAAGACCATGTAAAGTCACTATTACAGTAACAGATGCTTGCGGAAAAACTAATATGGTCACATATGAATTGATTGGACCAGGACCAGGCGCTATGAGTTGTGGTGGTTATGCAACCTGTCCAAGTGTTGGTTCGCAGAAAATTAATTGGTATAATTATTATAGTCATGGTGCATATATTGCGACTTACCCTATAATAATTGATCTAAAAGATAATATGGGCAATTCCCTTCCGGGTTACCCGGCGCCGATGAATTATGGTGATTATCAAAATTATCAAGCTCTTGACCCTGGTAGCTATTCCTATAGTATGGTAGACGCCTGTGGTGCAACCTGTGGTGGAAACTTTACAGTTCCTTTATATGAGGAACCAACAGTAACAGTTGATAATACACAAAAATGTTTTGGCTCAGGAGTTATTACACTCATAGGGGTAAATAAAAATCCCGTGTATCCAGCGTACTATTCCTATCAAATTATTGCAGGACCTTCAGATGTTGGAAAATACTCTGAAATACCTGATGTTCCCAACACAGGTAAGTTTTCTAAATTAGTAAGTGGAGGAACATATACTTTCCAATTTACAGATGGTTGTCATTATATAACCGTAACTGAAACAGTACCAACCTGGACACAACCTACATATGATGTAGGTTATGGATTGGTTTGTGAGCCCGCGATACTGGCAGATATGAATATTTACAATCTACAGCCTGCTCCACCGGCTCTGGCAACACCATATTATTGGCAGATTATTGGTACCACCTCGAATGCGTATGCTTCTACTCCGCCATATAATGGAACATTGCCGTACCCTCCTTATCCCGGCCAACAGGATTCTTCTTTTGCCGGCTTACCACCTAATCTAGATTTATCAACAGCAACATATACCATTCAAGGGTATGATGCTTGTGGTAATTCATATATAAATATTGGTAAGGTTGGTTTATTCCCAAGTGAAACACTAATCTTAGATAAAACTGAAGTGTGTGCTGGAGGTTCTTGTATAAAAGCCAGAGTTTCAGATTATATCATTGGAGCAAAGTACCAATACTTCAGGGACGGAATTAAAGTTGCAGAAAGTAACAAACTATTTACGAATATATGTCCTGCATTACCTGGAACTTATACTGCAAGAATTGTTGCAGGAATTGCCCCGGATACTTGTGTGAAAGAAACATCGGGAGTTTTAGTTACAGCCACAGCTGAAATAAAAATTACCAATCCGGATCCTAAGTGCCCTAATGACCCTGTTGATCTTACTGCACCAGCGATAACTGCAGGAAGTACACCAGGTGTACTTTCATATTGGCAAGATTTAGCACTTACTATTCCATTGACAAACCCTTCAATGGTAACAGTTGCTGACACATATTATATTAGGTTAATAACAATGACAACACCTTCATGCGACATATCCGCTCCGGTGTATGTAACGAATAAAGGATGTAGGTTTGATCTTGCATTACAAAAAGTGTTAACTTCTGCTGGTCCATTTGTTCCAGGTGATGATGTAACTTTTACAATAACAGTTTACAATCAAGGTCAGACAGATGCATTTAATATTAATGTTACAGATTACATACCAACAGGAATGTCTTTGAATGATTCTGATTGGACTTTGAGTGGTTCAACAGCAACTTTAAATACTCCCATTGCTTCACTTCTAATAGGTGCAAGTACAACAGTTGATATAACCTTAAAAATTGATGATTTATTTCAGGGAACGAGCTTGACCAATTGGGCTGAGATAAGTTCTGCTGATATTGATACGGATCCAAATAACACACCACCTGTCGATTTTGACAGTGACCCTGATGGTACTAATTTTAATCAACCAGGTGAAACAGATGATCTTGAAGATGATAATGTTATTGATCAGGAGGGTAAAATGGGAGGCGATGAAGATGATCACGATCCCGCACAGATTACAATTGTACAAACTTTCGATCTTGCATTGCGAAAAGTTGTAGTTACACCTGGTCCTTACACATATGGACAAACCATAGATTATAGAATTACTGTATTCAATCAAGGAACTCTCATTGCTAAAGATATTGAAGTTTCAGATAGTATACCATCAGGGTATACTTATGTTCCTTCTGATAATCCAACATGGACAGGATTTTATCCAAAAGTAAAAACAACGATTGCAGGACCAATGATCCCTGGTGATTCAAGTTTTGTAATTATTAAATTAAAATTAAATAATAATCCGGGAAGTGGATCTGCTTTAATAAATAAAGCAGAAATAAGTGATGCTACCGATGGTTCTGGTAATCCGGTTACCGATATTGATTCTGATATGGATGATAATTTTGGTAATGATATAGGAGGAGAGCCATTTGGATCGACGGATAATGAAATAAATGATGCCGGTGCAAACGATGAAGATGATGCCGATCCGGCAGGAATAAAGATATGGGACTTAGCACTGAAGAAAGTAGTTACAACAGCGGGACCGTATGTTTATGGACAAGATATTACATTCACAATAACAGTTTACAATCAGGGTACTGAGTCTGCTCAAAATGTACAGATCAGTGATTATATACCTGAAGGTTACACATTGAATGATGCAAACTGGTCAGGCTCACCAATTGCGACAAGAACATTAGCGGGTCCAATTGCACCAGGTGATAATATAAGTACAACAATAGTATTAAAATTAGAAATGGTAGCAAATCCTGATTCAAAATCATGGATGAACTATTCAGAAATTACAGCATCAGAAGACGAAAGTGGAACAGATAGAACCAATGATGATGTAGACAGTGATGCTGGAAGTAATGGTCCTAACGAGAATGGAATAGTGGAAGATGGACCGGGTGATGATGATATAAATAGTATAAGCGACACAGACCCTGGATCACAAGACGATCACGATCCTGCAGGAATTGAAATATTTGATCTTGCATTGCGTAAAGTAGTTACAACAGCAGGCCCATATACTTACGGGCAAACAATAGATTTTAGAATCAGTGTATTCAATCAAGGAAACGTAGGTGCTAAAAACATAAAGATTACAGATTATATTCCAAGTGGATATAGTTTTAATAGTGGTGATAATCCAGGTTGGATTGGAGGCAGCCCAATAGTAGAGACAACATTGCTTGATCCGTTAGCTCCCGGGGATTCAACATTTGTTGTTATTAAATTAAAATTATTGCCAAATCCGAGTGGAGCAAATGCATTGGTGAATGATGCAGAGATCAGTAGAGTTGAAGATTTAACAGGAACATCGAGAACTGATGATATAGATTCTAGTCCTGATGCAATACAAGCCAATGATCCGGGTGGGGTTGTATATAGCGGTGATGATAACGAAATTGGAGAAAGCGGTAAAGCAGGAGATGATGAAGACGATCATGATCCGGCAGGAATAAAGATATGGGACTTGGCATTGAAGAAAGTAGTTACAACTGCGGGACCGTATGCTTATGGACAAGATATTACATTCACAATAACAGTATATAATCAAGGTACAGAGTCTGCACAAGATTTACAGATCAGTGATTATATACCTGAAGGCTTTACATTAAATGATGCAAATTGGTCAGGTTCACCAATTGCGACGAGAACATTGGCAGGACCAATTGCGCCAGGAGATAATGTAAGCACAACAATAGTATTAAAATTAGAAATGGTAGCAAATCCTGATTCAAAATCATGGATGAACTATTCAGAAATTACAGCATCAGAAGACGAAAGTGGAACAGATAGAACCAATGATGATGTAGACAGTGATGCTGGAAGTAATGGTACCAACGAGAATGGAATAGTGGAAGATGGACCAGGTGATGATGATATAAATAGTATAAGCGACACAGATCCCGGATCACAAGACGATCACGATCCTGCAGGAATTGAAATATTTGATCTTGCATTGCGTAAAGTAGTTACCACAGCAGGTCCATATACTTACGGGCAAACAATAGATTTTAGAATCAGTGTTTTCAATCAAGGAAACGTAGGAGTTAAAAACATAAAGATTACAGATTATATTCCAAGTGGATATAGTTTTAATAGTAGTGATAATCCTAATTGGACTGGAGGCAGCCCAATTGCAGAGACCACAATACTTGATCCATTAGCACCGGGAGATTCAACATTTGTTGTTATTAAATTAAAATTATTGCCAAATCCAAGTGGATCGAATGTATTGGTGAATGATGCAGAGATCAGCAGAGTTGAAGATTTAACAGGAACATCTAGAACGGATGATATTGATTCTAGTCCTGATGCAACACAAGCCAATGATCCAGGTGGAGTTGTATATAGTGGTGATGATAATGAAATTGAAGAAAGTGGCAAAGCAGGTGATGATGAAGATGATCATGATCCGGCAGGAATACAGATATGGGACTTAGCATTGACAAAAGTATTATCAACTGCTGGACCATATGCTTATGGACAAGATGTAATTTTCACCTTAACAATATATAATCAAGGAACAGAAGCAGCGCAGAATATAGAAATCAGTGATTATATACCTGAAGGATTTGAATTAAATGATGCAAACTGGTCAGGATCACCAATAGCTACAAGAACATTGACAGGACCGCTTGCGGCAGGAGATGATGTTACAACGACAATAGTATTAAAGTTTGTCAGTGTAGCAAATCCAGATCCTAAATCATGGATAAATTATAGTGAGATTACTAAGTCGGAAGACTTAAGTGGAACAGATAAAACTAATGATGATGTAGATAGTGATGCAGGAAGTAATGGAACAAATGAAAACAATATTTTACCGGGAGGGCCTGGTGATAATGATGTTGCTAGTGTAACTGATTCAGGTGTTGGTTCGCAAGACGACCATGATCCTGACGGTTTGTCCATTTTTGATTTAGCATTAAGAAAAGTAGTTACAACTGCAGGTCCTTATACGTATGGGCAATTAGTAGATTTTAGAATAAGTGTGTTTAATCAAGGAACAATAACTGCACAGGATATTGAAATTAGTGATTATATCCCAAGTGGATTTAGTTTCAGTGGCACTGATAATCCTGACTGGACCGGAGGCGGATCATTAGCAAAAACTACAATTCAAGGTCCATTAGCATCGGGTGATTCAACATTTGTTGTTATTAGATTAAAAGTATTACCAAATCCTGGATCTGCAAAAGCATATGTAAATGATGCAGAGATAAGCAGAGCTGAAGATTTGACCGGAACACCAAGAACAGATGATATAGATTCTAGTCCGGATGGAAATCAGACTAATGATAACGGAGGAATCGTATACAGTAGTGATGATAACGAGATCAACGAAAGTGGAAAGAATGGTGATGATGAAGATGATCATGACCCTGCCGGAATAAATATCTGGGATCTTGCATTGAATAAAAAATTAGATGATCCTGGTCCTTATGCATATGGTGATAAATTACCGTTTACTATAACAGTTTATAATCAAGGAACAGAAACAGCTCAGAATATTGAAGTCAGTGATTATATACCAGCAGGATATATTTATAATGCAGGAGATAATCCTGACTGGACAGGTACAGCGCCAACTGTAACTACAACTATTGCAGGACCTTTAGCTCCTGGTGATAATGCAAAAGTTACAATCATATTGGAATTAGCCATGGCCAATGGACCAAGAGAATGGTATAACTATTCTGAAATAACAGGATCTGAAGATACAAATGAAACTGACAGAACAAACGATGATGTCGATTCTCAAGCAGGTTCTAATAATGGAACTGAAAATGGAATTAATCCGGGAGGACCTGGAGATGATGATATAGCGAATATAGATCCTAATGGAAATCAGGATGATCATGACCCTGCAGCTCCATGGATATTTGACTTAGCGACGATTATAACAAATGATGATAATTTCATTAACTCTTATGGTGAAAATGTAACGTTCGCAATTAGTGTTGTGAATCAAGGAAATATTCCGAGTGCAGGTTACACATTAAGTGTCAATGTTCCAGATGGATTTATATTTGATGGTGGAATTAATCCAGGTTGGATTTATAATTCTCTTACCGGAGTTGCAAGTTTAGTTATTCCTGCAACGGATACAATCAAACCAGGTGAGACAAATAATTTCAATATTGTGCTTAAAGCACAACCGGCATCAGGAGTTGATGCATGGACTGTTGAAGTTGAAATATCAAAAGACAAACCGGTAGCAGAAGAAGCTGGAATTAAAGATATTGATTCTTCTCCTGATGCTAATTTTGGTAATGATGCAGGAGGTAATCCAATTCCTGATAGTGAAGGCGGAAACTTCCCTGGTTCAGATGATATTTTATCTGGAAACGGAACCGGAGCTCCGGATGATACAGACGCAGCGACTGATGAAGATGATAATGATCCGGAATTTGTTCAGGTGTTTGACTTAGCATTGAAAAAGACATTAGCGAATGCAGCACCGTATACTTATAATTCAATTCATACATTCTATATTACAGTTTACAATCAAGGAAATATTGCTGCGAAAAATATTGTCGTTAGCGATTATATTCCGGATGGGTATGCATTTACAGATAATAATGGTTGGACTGGTCCTGGACCAATAATTAATAACCTTATTACAAGTACAATACGTCCTGGTGATAGTGTTGTCTTGCAATTGGATCTTGCATTTGTAATGGCAAGCCTTCCAACGACTAACAAAACATGGATAAACTATAGTGAGATTGTTGCTGCATCTGATACTACTGATACTCCAAGAACAGATGTAGATAGTGGGCCAGGATCAAACGGACCAAATGAAAATTCTGTTTTACCTGGAAAACCTGGTGATGATAATATCACAAGCACATCTGATACCGGAACAGGATCACAAGATGATCATGATCCAGCAGGTCCTTGGATATTTGACCTTGCAACAATAATTGAAAACGAAGATGATTTTATT
Source organism: Saprospiraceae bacterium (assembly GCA_013140975.1). Taxonomy (GTDB): domain Bacteria; phylum Bacteroidota; class Bacteroidia; order Chitinophagales; family Saprospiraceae; genus Vicinibacter. Next base: position 6,688 of record JABFRV010000072.1, on the reverse strand, counting down.
GCATCTTATGGAGATCAGGTTAAATTCCCAATCAAAGTTGTAAATCAAGGAAATATTCCGAGTGCAGGTTACACAATTAGTGTTGATGTTCCGAGTGGATTTGTATTTGATCCTAATTTAAATACAGGATGGACTTACAATTCATTTACTGGGGTTGCAACATATGTAGTTTCAGTTTTCGATACGATTATGCCAGGACAAGTAGATAGTTTTGGAATTAATCTAATTGCACAACCCGTTGCAGCCGGAGATTATTTAGGATGGACAGTTGATGTTGAAATTAGTCAAGACAGACCTGTTGCAGATGAAGTTGGAATCAATGATATAGACAGTAATCCGGATGCGAACTTTACAAATGATGCTGGAGGAAGTCCAATGCCAGATAGTGAAGGAGGAAGCTTCCCTGGTTCAGATGATATACTCGCAGGAGATGGAACGGGTAGTCCTAATGATACCAATGCCACAGGTGATGAAGATGATAATGATCCGGAATATGTACAGGTGTTTGACCTTGCTTTAAAGAAAACGCTTACAAATAATGCACCGTATAATTATGGAGAATTGCATACGTTTAAAATCACAGTCTATAACCAAGGAAGTGTTACTGCTCAGAATATAGAGGTTAAAGATTATATACCGGATGGTTACACATTTGTAGATAATAATAATTGGACAGGTGGTCCTGCTGCTGGTCCGGGTGTAACAGTTAAAACAACAATTCCTGGTCCATTAAAACCAGGTGAAAGTACAGAATTGACTCTTGAAATGACGTTTGTTATGGCGACACAACAAACCAGTAATAAGACATGGATCAATTATTCAGAGATTGCAAGTGCACAAGATAGTTTGGGTGCGCCAAGAAAGGACATAGATAGTGATGATGATACCAACGGACCGAATGAGAATAACGTATTGCCTGGAAAACCAGGTGATGATAATATCACAAGTACGTCTGATACTGGATTAGGATCACAAGATGATCATGATCCTGCAGGTCCATGGATATTCGACTTGGCTACAATTATAGAAAATGATGACGATTTTATTCTTGCTTATGGGGAGGATGTAACGTTCTCAATCAAAACTGTAAATCAAGGAAATATTCCGAGTGCCGGTTATACAATTAGCGTTGATGTTCCGGAAGGATTTAAATTTAATGCAGCTGATAATGCTGGTTGGACATATAATCCTGGAACCGGAGTAGCTAGCTATGTATATCCTGTAACGGATATAATAAACCCTGGTGAAACAGATTTATTAAATCTGGTATTAGAAGCACAACCAGCAAGTGCAGGAAATTATCTTGCATGGACAGTAGAATCTGAGATCAGTCAAGATAATCCAGTAGCAGATGAAGCGGGAATCAATGATATTGATAGTAATCCTGATTCTAATTTTACAAATGATAATGGTGGTTCCCCAATGCCTGATAGCGAAGGAGGAAACTTCCCGGGATCAGATGATATATTAAGTGGAGATGGTGCTGATCCTGGTGCACATAATGATACGAATGCTTCCACAGATGAAGATGATAATGATCCTGAATATGTACAAGTATTTGACTTGGCTTTGAAAAAGACATTATTGAATAATGGACCGTATAATTATGGTGAATTACATACATTCAACATTACAGTTTATAATCAGGGTAGTGTAACTGCACAGAATATTGCAGTGTATGATTACATACCGGATGGTTACACATTTGTCGATAATAATAATTGGACAGGTGGTCCTGCTGCCGGTCCGGGTGCAACAGTTAAAACAACTATTGCTGGTCCATTGAAACCAGGTGACAGTACTGTATTGACTCTTGATATGACATTTGTTATGGCGACACAACAAACCAGTAATAAGACATGGATTAATTATTCTGAAATTGTAAGTGCTGAAGATACATTGGGAGTAGAAAGACCTGATGTTGATAGTGAGCCGGGAAGCAATGGGCCAAATGAGAATAACGTATTGCCTGGAAAACCAGGTGATGATAATATCACAAGCACATCAGATACTGGATTAGGATCACAAGATGATCATGATCCTGCAGGACCTTGGATATTCGACTTGGCTACGATTATAGAAAATGATGACGATTTTATTCTTGCTTATGGTGAGGATGTAACGTTCTCAATCAAAACTGTAAATCAAGGAAATATTCCGAGCGCAGGTTATACAATTAACGTTGATGTTCCGGAAGGATTTAAATTTAATGCAGCTGATAATGCTGGTTGGACATATAATCCTGGAACTGGAGTAGCTAGCTATGTATATCCTGTAACGGATATAATAAACCCGGGTGAAACAGATTTATTAAAACTGGTATTGGAAGCACAACCAGCAAGTGCAGGAAATTACCTTGCATGGACAGTTGAATCTGAGATCAGTCAAGATAATCCTGTAGCTGATGAAGCGGGAATCAACGATATTGATAGTAATCCTGATTCTAATTTTACAAATGATAATGGTGGATCTCCAATGCCTGATAGCGAAGGTGGAAACTTCCCGGGATCAGATGATATATTAAGTGGAGATGGTGCTGATCCTGGTGCACATAATGATACGAATGCTGCAACTGATGAAGATGATAATGATCCTGAATATGTACAAGTATTTGACCTTGCATTGAAGAAAACATTAACGAATAATGCACCGTATAATTATGGTGATCTTCATACATTCAAAATTACAGTATATAATCAGGGAAGTGTTACTGCTCAAAATATTGCAGTGAAAGATTACATTCCTGATGGTTATACATTTGTAAATAACAATGGTTGGACAGGTGGTCCTGCAGCAGGTCCGGGTGCAACAGTTAACACAACAATTGCTGGTCCATTAAAACCTGGTGATAGTACAGTGTTAACTCTTAATATGACGTTTGTTATGGCAACACAACAAACAAGTAATAAGACATGGATCAATTATTCTGAAATTGCAAGTGCACAAGATACATTAGGAGTTGTAAGGCCTGATGTTGATAGTGATGATGATAGCAATGGACCGAATGAAAATTCTATTCTACCTGGAAAACCAGGTGATGACAATATCACAAGTATATCAGATACAGGAACTGGATCACAAGATGATCATGATCCTGCGGGACCATGGATATTTGACTTGGCTACTATAATTGAAAACGATAATGACCTTGTTAATAAGTACGGTGATGATGTTACATTCCCTATTACAACAGTTAACCAAGGAAATATTCCAAGTGCAGGTTATACGCTAAGTGTAAATGTACCAGCTGGATTTAAATTTAATGCAGCAGATAATCCGGGATGGACGTATAATGCTGGAACAGGAATTGCAACATTTATCGTTCCTGCTACAGATACAATTAATCCTGGTGATACGCAGACAAGAAGTATTATCTTGGAAGCACAGCCAGTTTTACCTGGAAGCTTAGATAACTGGACAGTAGAAATTGAAATTAGTGATGATAATCCAGTGGCTGACGAAGTCGGTATAAATGATATTGATTCTGATCCAGATTCTGACTTTGCAAATGATAATGGAGGTAATCCGTTACCAGATAGCGAAAGTGGAAATTATCCTGGAAGTGATGATATTTTAGGTGGAGATGGAACTAAACCAGGAGATCATTTGGATACAAATGCAGCTACAGATGAAGATGATAACGATCCGGAATTTGTACAAATCGTAGATCTGGCATTAAGAAAATGGGTGCCAAATGAGAAGTTATATTATTTACCTGATGATACAGTACACTTTGTAATTAGTTTACATAATCAAGGTAATATAACAAGCGCTATTACGGGAGTTAGAGATTATATGCCACATGGATATATTTTTAGTTCTGCAATTAATCCGGGATGGACTCAGGTAGGAACAGATCTTGAATATTCACATAATTCAAATCTTTATCCAGGAGATAGCGTTCAATTATGGTTGAAGTTGATTGTTCAGATACCTTCTTCAAATGTAACTCCATATTCGTGGGAAAATTACTCGGAGATAACTAGTGTAATTGATACAAATCAAGTAGATAGAACAAATGATGATGCAGACAGTGAGCCTGGATCCAACACACCGTGGGAGAAAGACGTTCATGATGATACTGCATGGGATGATATTATCGATGGAAATGGTCAGCCTAACAATGAAGATGAAGATGATCATGATCCGGAAAAAGTAACTGTTACAGCTTACTTAGGTGATAAAGTTTGGAAAGACACAGATGGTGATGGTATACAAGATGTAGGTGAGCCTGGTATCAAAGGTGTTGAAGTAATTCTTTATGATTGCGTTACAGGTAACGTTGTTAAGAAAGATACTACTGATGTAAATGGTGAATACGGATTTGAAGCATTACTAAGCGGAAATTACTTTGTAAGATTTATGAATCCGGATCCTGAGAATTGTGGATTTACGTTTAAAGATTCTACAAGTAATGATAAAACAGATAGTGATGTAAATCCAGCAGGTATTTCTGATTGTACATTCCTGGATTGGGGAGAAAGAGATAGCACAATGGATGCCGGTCTAGTTCTTTGGGCAAGTTATGGAGATTATATATGGCATGATAGAGATGTTGATGGAATGCAAGAATCAGGCGAAGAACCTGTTCCAGGAGTATTAGTTACATTATATGATGCTAAAACGAATCTTCCGATAAGAACTGCACTAACAGATGCAAATGGATTGTACCATTTTGAAAAGTTATTGCCTGGAAGTTATTATGCTAAATATGATCCACCTGCAGGATGGAATATTACCGATCCTAATGTAGGACCTGACTTCAAAGACAGTGATGTTGATGGAAGTAATGGTCCACGTACAAATGCTACAACTTTCTTAAGTCCTGGAGAAGATGATCTCACATGGGATCTAGGATTGTGGAAGTGTGCAATGATTGGTGGTAGAGTATTCTTAGATGCAGACTTCGATGGAATTTTTGATCCAACTGAAAATGGAATCAATGGTCTTGAAGTACATTTGGTAAATGCGATGACAGGTGTTACGGTTACCAAACTTAGAACAGGTGTAAATCCTGCAACTCCATCAGATGATGGATATTACAAATATGCTTGCATAAAACCTGGTATGTACTACTTGAGATTTGAAAGACCGGGTCATTTAGCAGCATCGGATGATTTAAAAGGTTCAGATAGAAATAGAGATTCAGATATTAATCATGCAAACGGCGTTAACACAACAAGGAAGTTCACAGTAAGATCTGAAGACATGTTCTTGAATGTTGGTGCCGGATTTATGAATAAGGCAGTAGTTGGAGATTATGTATGGCTTGACGCAAATGCAAACGGTATTCAGGAATTTGGTGAAGAGCCACTTGAGGGAGTAAATGTATTTGCTGTTCGACCAAACGGAACAATTGTTTCTGAATCAAAGACTGGAACTGATGGTCACTATACTCTGGATGGAATTGCACAAGGAGATTATTATGTACGTTTCGAACCACCATTTAGTTATGGATTTACATTACCAAATGCTGGTAATGATCCTGTTAACTCAGATGTTGATGGTACGAATGGTTGGGGTACAACAAAGACATATAGAATCCTAGTAGGTGATGACAGGCCTACAATTGATGCAGGTCTTGTATTCCAGGTATTGCCATTAGAGTGGTTAGGCTTTGAAGGAAGATACAATGGTAACTTCACAGAGTTAGATTGGAAGACGGGTGTTGAAATCAACAATGATCATTTTGAAGTAGAAAGAAGACATGAGTCTGAAGCAAGCTTCACGAACATTGCAAATGTTTCAGCGAGCCAGGATTTAGCTTCTAAGCTTCACGAATATAATCATGATGATTACAATGTAAGTAAGTCTGGAATTTACTATTACAGAATTAAACAAGTAGACAGAAATGGTAAGTTTACTTACAGTAAGACAATTAGTATTAGAGTGGATAATGCAAAAGAATTGAGTCTTATTATTTATCCAAATCCAACTGACAACAATCTTAATATAGAGATTGGAATGGCAATAGATAGCGAGCTGGAAGTAAGAGTATTTGATGAAACTGGTAAGAATGTTCTAACAAATCCATTTGGTGGATTTAGAAAAGCAGGAACTTATCGAGAGAATTTAAATACTTCAATTCTTGCAGTTGGTCAGTATAACTTACAGATAAAAACTACAAGCGGAATCATCAATAAGAGATTCATTGTAGCAAGATAAAAGAACATACGAATTTAGATTTGATAAACCTTCGGTCCCATTTCAATTGGGACCGAGGGTTTTTTGTTTTATAGAAAATTTTCCAGTTTTGACTTGTCATATGACTTTTGTTTGTAGGTTGCTACTTTGTAAAGAAGGCATTCTTCCATCTTTTAATTTTTGCATTAAATTCAGTTCAATTTTAGCCTATAGATAAATGTAAAAAGTAGATAATAACCATTGCATTTTAAAAATAACATTTACAACAGATCACTAGCTTATTAAGGACTTTTACCTTTAATTGAATGTTTGAAATTAAATTTCAACACATTAAAACTTCTTCTATATAATACACAATTCAGGGTATCATATGAGAAGATTTCAGAATTTATTTGACATCCGCTTTAACAATAAATTTTCATATTTTGAATTTTGTCAATATATGGATAATTTACTTATATAAATAAATGATTTACTTAAAGCATTATTGTAGAATTTCTTCTATGTTAAAATAATAAATATATGAAAACTAAATCTTCAATAT
>JABFRV010000015.1 GCA_013140975.1 Saprospiraceae bacterium | reverse complement strand
ATATTGAATATCTTACAATGATTTCAATATTTTTGCTTGAGTTGACTTTCATTGATTCAAAGTGAATTTAGAAATTGCTCAGCATTGATTAAATGTACTTGTCTTTTCTCTTCTTTCATTTTATCAAATGTATTTACCAGCATTCCTAAACGAGGATTTTGTAGAAAGAAATCACGATGTTGATTCATAAATCTCCAAAACAACCCATCCCATATAGGTAGCCAACTTCCTTTTTTATAGTCCCCCATTTTCATTAAATAATTGCTGCCACTAATGTATGGTTTGGAAGCCATCAGCCCGCCATCGGCAAACTGACTCATGCCGTAAACATTTGGTACCATGACCCAATCATAGGCGTCAATAAAAAGTTCCATAAACCATCGATATACATCATCGGGATCAAATTCACAAAGTAGCATAAAATTTCCCAACACCATTAAACGCTCGATGTGGTGGCAATATCCTGTTTCTAACACTTTCTTGACAGTGAGGTCTATGGGTTCAATTCCGGTAGTTCCATTCCAGAAAGAAGCAGGAATTTTTCGTTTAAATCCCCAGTAATTTTTCGTTCTTTCCACATTTCCTTTGAGCTGGTATACGGCTCTTATGAATTCTCGCCAACCGATAATTTGCCGGATAAAACCTTCTAAAGAATTTAGGGGGATTTCATGGTTACTCGCATACTGCAATGCTTCATCAATAACAAATTGAGGTGTAATTAGTCCAATATTTAGCATGGGGGCCAATACACTGTGATGCAAAAAACGTTGGTCTGCAATGATGGCATCTTCATAAGCGCCAAAGTCTGAAAAACGTGTTTTGAAAAATGAGTGCAGCCATTTTTTGCTTTCTGAAAAAGTAGTTGGATAAACAAAATCAGTATTCAGTATACCATAGTTATCCGAAAAATATTTGTTTGTATAATAAATAGCTTCTGAATAGAACGCATTAGGTTTTAAAAAGTCAACTTTAGGTGGAGTTTTACTTTTTGGATACTTTAGACGGTTTTCATCATCAAAGGTCCATTTGCCGCCAATAGGTTTGTATTGGCTATCAAGCAAAATATTTCTACTAATTCGTTGCTGTTTGTAAAAATCAGTCTGAAACATCCGTTTCTTATCAGAAAAATACCGTACAATTTCTTCCGGTGAATTTAAAAATAAGGGAGAACTATTTTTATTGCAATGGATTGAATAATGCTTACATGTCTTCTCTATCCTTCGTTCGAGCAGGTAATCGGTAGTATCAATATAATCAAAATTCTTGATGCCAATGGAATGAAGATAAGAAATGAGTTTGATGACATCACTCAATTCATTCATTGAATCAATGTAGACCACCTTCATTTTATTCGAGAGCAGGTAGGATTCATAAAATTTCATACTTGCTCTGTGAAAAGCAATTTTCTGTTTGTGAAAATGGAATTGTTTAAAGAACAAATATTCTTCTACCAAATAAATAGAATCGCATGTTGCGATCAAGCTATTTTGTTCAAATAATTGATGGGGAAATAGAATTCCAGTGTTCATGCCTTGTTCAAGTCTTATTCCTGTTTAATCTGCACTTGTCGCTGCAATATTTGACTTCGTTCCAAACGCGCTCCCATTTTTTTCGCCACGTAAAAGGTTGCTTGCAAACGATGCAAATCTTGAAGGGTAATTCTGCTTTTTTTTTCTGTTTCATGCTTAGCGAATATCATAGTTGATTGCTACATCATATGTTTTTCCATTTTTTTCCAATACGAAAAGAAGGAAGGAAAATATCCAAATACCTCTTTAGAAACCCAATCTCGTTGTTCTTCGTTTCCGATATATCCAATGTTAAGGGGATGCTCTTTGTAGTAAATAGTTGTTAGTTTAAATTCTTTAACAAGTGACTCAAACGAACCCACAAAAACTTGAATTGCCTGAATATTATTCCGCAATGCCATCATAAAATCCAAACATTTTTCGCTAACAGGATAATCATTGAAGAAGTCAGGCTCCAGGAGTAATATTCTGTTTCCTGCTTCATCTTTATGCCACAACGGATCAAGGTTGTAGTAATTGTAAATGAAAGTGGCAAGCTGGGATCAATGGTTGATAATTCGTTTTCGGGCAGTGTTATTTCAAGAATTAATTTTTGTGTTGCCAATAACGAAGATGGAATTTCCATTTTTCTAACGCTTCATACGAAGTATCTAAAAAAGTATTTGACTGATTGGTAAAGGCAAATCGGTTGATATTCTCCTGATTAGCAAAATACTTTTTGTTGCTGTTAGCTCCTGCAACCCATTGCCAGCTGCAGGCATTGCTTGCCCAATCACCATCCAGTAAATGATAATACATCCATTGTGCAGGATGGAGCCAATGTGACTTTGCTATATTGCAAACCATCGAAGCAGTATACATTCTGCAATGATTGTGCATGTAACCACTCTTGTATAATAACCGAACAGCTGCATCAATTCCTTCATTTCCGGTAGAGGCGTTTACAACATTTGAAGAAATGTGATAATTGGTAATTTCCGATTGTGCTTGTTTTATTTCTGTATTTAAATCTTTTACCTGCCCAACCCGTTGAAAATAATCACGCCAACATAATTCTTTTACAAAGGATTCAATCTCTGAAATTTTATAACCCTCTTTTAAAACACTTTTTAGCACCTGGTGCGTGCTGACAACTCCCCTTGAAATATAAGGCGATAAATAAGTTACTGCCCCATTTACATAATTACGGGTTCTTCCATATTGTAATGGATCAATCTCATTCAGTTTTTTAAGAATCAATTGATAGTCTGTTTCAAAAATCAGCTCCATCTAACGTTTACTTATTTTGTTCATCGTAATAGATTTTTGAAGACTGCTCTTAAATTTTAAAATATCCGGATTTCTTTTAAGTAGATGTTTTTGACTCACTCCACTATTTACTCTCTTCCTCCATAAATTAAAACTATTGCGTTTTAACTCCTTTCGCATTAAGGAAATTACGTCATCTTCTGTGAGGCCAAATTGTAATTTAATAGCCTCGAACGGGGTCCTGTCTTCCCATGCCATTTCAATTATTCTGTCAATATCCAGTAGATCCATTGTTTTAATTATTTAGAATGAAATTCGTTTCCAATTAATAGTAACCGGTGACCCTTCTGCAATCATAATCGAATCGGGTTTTTTATTATTAAGGAAAGAAAAGCCTTCTCCATACATTGCATTAAAGTCGCATTGAACAGAATAATCTATTACTTTATTCACTTGCCATCGTGGATGATTCACTTTATATTCCTGTGAAACGTTATTGTCAATTTTAGTATATCCGTAATAATGTTCAAAAATGAATTCCTCTATACTTCCAGCTAACATTTCATCCTTTTGTGCTGCAGCATTTACTGTCATTTGATTCCACCGGCTATTTATTTTCCATTCATACTTTATTTTTTTTCTGCTTGAGTGTTGACAATTAAATTTTTAGTTGGGATAGCAGTGTAATGCTCCTTATAAAGTTTGTTTGCCAGCCATGCTACTAATTTGTAGGGAACAGTTTCGTTTATAAAAACTACACCTCTCTTTATGATATCCCGTTCTTCTCTTTTTACATAAAATCGCAAATTAATTTCTTCAAAAGTTCCGAATAATGGAATAGGAAATTTAAAAAGACGAGTTTGTTTAAACATAAAACCTACAAGACTTACATAGGTTTTGTTATTGTAAGTATCCAGTTCAACACCATTTGGTATAAACGGTTTTAATACTTCCGGATTTACCTCATAATTTATCATAACCAAGTTTTCCCAACGTGCTGATAAAAATGTTTCTTTCATATTCCTTATATTAACACAATTCGGCAAATCTGGTTTAAATACTTCCGGATGCAGAGCATAAATTATAATGACTATATTATCCAAATGAGCTGATAAAAATGCCTTTCCTATTTCTTATAAAAGTTTTACTCAAGTTATTTACCTATTAAATGAAGTCATGCCTGCATCCGCATTTTAAATTTTCATTGTTATCCAACCTTGCTATTCTGAAAGTAATAATGTTGCTGTGTTAATAATGTCATACTAGCGGGTTGGTTAGCGTTTCAACTCAGGTTCGGGCTTAAGGCAGCGCAAGAATTATTATGTTGTTCTGCCAGCCAAATAAAAAACTAAGAGGTGTTAGATTAAAAATAACTTACTTGCAGCCGAACAAAAATACATTTAATTAAAACACAAAATACTCGAGTGCTGTTAGAAATCATATTTGCTTTTTCACAATCTTGGGCTTGATGATATAGCGCTTTTTTAAAATTAAACTCACGGAGATTAAAAAGAACCAAAACAATTACAATTCAATAATTTTGTCACTCAAATGCAGCACTTTACGCCTTATAGTCTATAGCCTTTATTTGTTATTTGTTACAGCCCCCATTACGCAAAACCGCTGTTGCACTAAACCTTCGGTAGTTTTCATTTCATTCTTAATCCTATTTGTATGTATAATTTGGCTTGATTCGTGCATAGAATTGGGTTTAAACAAATTAAATACATCTATTATGAAAAAAAACAATC
>JABFRV010000178.1 GCA_013140975.1 Saprospiraceae bacterium | reverse complement strand
CCCATATACAATGCAAAAAAGGCAAGTCCCAAATAAGCGAATATCAATCCATAAATTCTGTAATTAAGAAATTCAACAGATTTATTAAGAATGATCTCTGATTTAATGAATAGGCTTAGTACTTCGAAAGTATAGAATCTTAGAATGCTGAAAATCAGAAGTCCCAAAATAACTTCGGAAACACATAGTGTTATAAAATACTTCTTAACTACATCATTTGCTCTCTCTCCATATTTTCTTGCAATTAGAATCTGGCCTCCTTTAGAAAAACCATATGCTACAGAGGAAATGATTAAATAGAAAACACTTACAATCCCTATAGCAGCAAAATCATGTTCGTCATAATGATACAAAAACATGCTATCGGTGAGAGCAATAATATTTTGCCCAGCGCTTCCCAGCATAACTGGCAATGAAAGCTGAAATAGTTTCTTAATATTATATAGGAACTCTTTCAAAATCATACAGTGATTCGACTGCAATTTATTAATTAAGCACAATTACATTTCTCAAAGATTCATTGAATCGTTCGCTTCAGAACAATTCTCACTTAACATTCTACACAACACTACTCCTAATTATCCTTTTTGCGATGATATAAAAATAGGAGTAATTCTTTAAAGATATTATAAATTCTTAAACTGAAGAAATTAGCTTACAAAAAAAAAGGTCGCTCTTTTCAGAACGACCTTTTAATTTATCTAGAATTTATAATTATTTCGCAATAATCATCTTCTTAGTTGCAGAATTCTTTTCAGCATCTAACTGATAGAATAATATTGCATTATTCGTATTTAACTCTTCAGCTTTGATGTTTACAGTATTCAATCCTTTAACACCTGAAATATTATACACTCTGATCACACGACCAGTTTGCTCATAAATTGTAAGTGTAGCAGGACTTGCTTCTGGCAATCTGAAACTTACTGTTGTAAACTTACTAACTGGATTAGGCTCATTCTGATACAAGTCAAATATACTTGTCTCAACCAATCCACCTTTAGTTTTAACACTAAGCTTAACATCCTTTACTTCGTCATTTACATTGTATGCTTGAGCAGGAGTTATATCGCTTGTGATTGCAAAGATTCTATTCAATGATGAATTCTTCATTGCTTTAAAGTTGATAACAAATAATTTGTCATCAGCGCTGAAGCTTTCTCCTTTGTTAGAGTTCCAGCTTGTTGTAATCACACCTTCCTGTACTTTCATTAATCCGAAGTTAGACTCATTCGTATTTAATACACCTGACTCAATTCCTTCATAACTCAATACTGATTGATCAAACTTCAATGTAAACTGATATCCTGAGATATTTTCGAAATCAGAAGCTTTAAACGCTATGCTGTATGATTGACCTGCTGTTAATTCCTGGTCATCGATATACATATTTATTGCACCTGATGTTCTTGTCTTTGTCGCTACACCGCTAGCAGAAGCGTCTAATGAAATATCTCCCATTTTAACCGCCATGAAAGATGAAGTTATTGATTCATTATTAACTCTCTGAGTGAAAGTAATATCTGAAGTTCTAGGTGCATTAAATGGATTTGCAGGATCTGCAAATGTATAAGCATCAGGAACAAATGTCCAGGACTTCACTTTTGTAAACTCTGGGATAATACCTAGAACTAACTTTCTGATTTCAGAAATATCAGCTGTTGTTATTGTTCCACTGTTATTTACATCAGCTGCAATTAATCTGTAAGGAGAAGTAATTGCAGATTTTCCTAAGATATGCTTTTGAATCAACACGATATCTTGTGTAGAAACACCATTTAAATGATCATCATTACGCTCAGGTTTAATTGTATAATTAATTCCTAAGTCAAGATCGCCGAACTGGTATGGACTACCAACTCTTTGATTCATCATATTCGTATTGTTGAACAAGTAAACATTAACAGGTTTAGCTTCTTCCTTCTTTTCATTAGAAATCAATCCTGAGATCTTTCCTTTCGCTGTACTGTTGTCAGGGCAAATGTTTTGGTTATCCTGAACGATTACAATTGTCTTGCAATAGTCTTTGTTACCCTCTTCATCTTCAACCCACATTTCAACATCTAAAACTAACTCATCATTAACTTTCTTAACAATGAAATCATCACAACATACTCTAATGCTCTGCTTGCTTGGATCACCATCAAAATAGAACTTCAAGTCGTCTTTATCAGTACAATTATCAAAAGATCCTCTATCTAAATCTTTAGCCCAAATATCAACACATCCACTTGCTGGCATTGGAACTGTGATAATTCCAGTTAAGCAGTATGGTGTCGGAGCTTTGCAATCTTTGATTTCAAATAAAGTACAGCATGTTCCAACATTACCACAACCGTCTTCAACAAACCAACAGATCTTGTGAATACCAATTGGATAAGTACCTGATGCATCAAATGGATTATGTCTGTCATCTGCAAACGGATTATGGCTATATTCAGTTGTATCTCCTCTGGAAGCTGATTGCTTAGTTAAAGATCCAACTCTGAAATCATAACCACCATGCTCACCCTTACCATCATTAAATGCGTCAATCTTATATTCCCATAACAACCAATCTATTGGGCTACAGTTGTCTGTTGCATCTGCTGTTAAAGAAATATGTCCAACACATAATCCCAATGCGTTACTTAATGTTGCTGGCTCACATGGTCCAACATTACATGTAACAACTGGCTTATCTCTATCTCTTACTTTGATTACTTGAAGTGCTTGCCATCTTCCGAATTCAGGATCAATGAATGGGTCATACTGACACCAGTCAATGACAGTCCATGTACGTAAGATTTTGAAACAAGCATCTGGCTCAATTGTGAAAATCTCATCTTTATATTCGATAGAAATCAATGCACAATTATCATCTGCATTATTTATAACTGTAGGTCTTCCAAGTTGTGGATTATCAGGACTTACATCACCTCCACAACCTTCAACAGTAACCGGAGTTTGTGTACAAACACCATTAGGCCACAATAGATCTGTAAATCTAGGATCGTTACAAGTCTGATCGTCAACATAGAAAGGATCACAATCAACAACCCAGATTGTCTGAATCGCTGAAACGTTAAGATTATTTGGACCTACTGCAGAAATCACACGCTGAATCTGACCTTGTCCACATTCTCTTAAGTCATTTACAGTGATAGTTGGATTTGTTCCGCAACCACTTAATACATATCCATCAAATCCCCAAACTAATTCATACTTACGATCTAAATGTGCTGAATCGAAATACGCAAAATAGTATTCGCAAGCTTGATTTGGAGCTGGCTTTGGTACAGTATTCGTCTGTACAAATCCTGGATATTGTGTTCTTTGGTTTCTTTCACAATATTTATGACAAACGATATCATTTGTTACAACCTTCTTTCTTGCAGTAAGATCAGTTACTACTCTACCAAATGTTGCATCATTAGGATTTGTTAAGTTATTAATATCAAACCAGAATGAACAGCTAACAACGATATTTGGTGGAGGTACAACTGTAGGAACAGTTTTATTTTGTACTTCAACCTCTACCATACAATCTGCAAATCTTCCTCTTAATGGAGAAGTTGCATTTGTCATTCTAGCAGGAGTAACAGGACCAGCACCTGGATCAACATCGAATGCTCTTAAAACAACCATAATTCTAGTTGCAGGATTTGTAACATCATTACAACAGAAATATGTGAAGTCATCAAAGTAAACCTGATTACCTCCTAGTATTAAATTATCATCTCCATTGATACCATTACAAGCAACTGTATTGTTGGCGTTAGAACCATTGTTCGTTCCAAGCAATTCCGCCATACGGATTACCTTAAACCATACGTGTGGTTGACAGTTATCATACGTTCCTTCATCTAATGAATTTGCCCAAAGCTTAACTGTATTTTCACCAGGTGTTTGATTACCTGTAATACTAACAGTCGTTCTTGTTCTACATACAACCTGTGGTGGTGTATTATCGATAACATTAGCATGAATAACTTTCGTTGTTTTATTACCACATACATCCTGAGCAGTAATTTTCACATTTGAAAGACCTGGTCTCATATTGAATATGATCCAGCTTCCATCATTCTGTTGAATAGGATTACCGTTCAATGTACTAACTGTGAAGCTTACAGAATCAGAGCAATTGTCTGTAATCCAAGGTTTAGGAACTTCCCAAATTGCATTACAGCTATATGTAGTAGTTCCGATTGTAACTGTATCAGGATAAGCAACAGTAGGTCCTTTTTGATCAAGAACTTTAATTACCTGAATAAACTCAACCGGATTAACTCCTGCTAATGGAGGCAAACACATGTTTCTTACTTTCCAATGTCTAAGTACTTCATAACTGTTAGCACAGATATCAAATATTTCATCTTCGTACTTCATTGACAAGTTACAATTGTAAGCATCCTTTCTTAAAGGAATACCAGAAAGTGTAGGCCAACCTGTTCCATGCCACATTACTCTTTCATTAGGTCCCCAGCATAAAGGATTCGCAGGAGTCCATTGTCTGTGTGCAGGGAAATATACCGGATCAGGATTTGGATTTCCAAATGATGCATCACCCTGAACGTCGATACAGTTCCATCCTAAAATCATAGGAATTCTTCTAGCAGGATAAACATCAGGTTGATTCGGTCTTGCTTTCCAATATGCTGAATCCAAGAGGTATCCATCAACACACTGAGGATAATCAGACATGTGTGGAGTTACATCTTTATTTCTGTCAATTTTCTCATCGCAATTTAATGCAGGCTGATCAAGATTATCAAAATGTCTTGGCCATGCAATTTTGCTCATATCAAATGGTCTTACTGAAATCTTTTGAGTACAAGAAGCAGTATTACCTAACTCATTTGTTAAATGGAATGTACGATATAATATGAATACAAATGGTGTATCGCAATTTCTAGCTTTAACTATTGAGTCTTCGTATGCAGTTGTATAATTTAATACACAAGATGCAATGCTCACGTTTCCTAAATTCTGAAGATCCAATGGATTGTTACATTCCACTGTCACATCAGCAGGGCAATTGATTAATGGAATCGCTTTATACTCAACCAATACTTTACTCCAACACTTGTTTCCAGTAATCGGATCAGTAACAGTAACCTTAAAGTATTTATTTACATCTGCTATGGTAAATAGGTTCGCATGAGGCAATCTTGTATTCCAATCTTCTATTGTAATAATGTATCTATCATAACATCCATAACCATCACCAGATAATAACATATCAGGAGTAAGTACTCCACGACAGTTTGGATCTAATGAGAAGTTAATTTGATCATGACAAACCATTGGACGTGATGAAGGATTATTTTCAATTACTGTAATCACCCACATGCACATCGTTGAATTACCAGCTTTATCAGTTGCAGTTACTGTAATCTTGTTAGGTCCTACTGGTAATTGCGTACCTAAAGGTGGATTGTAAGTTAATCTTACAGAATCGCAATTGTCTCTTGCATCTGTAGGTGGATTCACTTCAAGGAAATAGAAGCAATCTCCTCCGCCCAAATTAGCTACATAATCTTTTTGACAATTTAAGATTACAGGTCGCTGCGTATCGCGAACGGTTAAGTTAAATGAACAAGTTGCAGTATTACCTGACATATCAGTTATCAAATAAGAAATATTGGTTGTTCCAACACCAAAAGTTTGCGTTGTTTTAGAACCAGCTACTACTCTACCATTAGCAGGAACACTATGAAGTGGACAACCTGGCGTTGGAAGAGCTGTATATGTTACATCTACAGTACCCATGCAACAATTATCCATAACTGAAGGATGATGCCACATAAACATTGCAGAACACAAATTCGGATTATTAGAAATCGTTGTATCCCTTAACAAGAATGGTCCACTGTTTATTAAAGTTAACTGCCATCCATTCAATGTGATATTGGAAGGAGCAGGAGAATTCACTTCAATTTCTAATCTCCACAATCCTGCTGCAGGCTTATTACATAATGCCATCATTGCTTGTAGTGGCATATAACTTTGTCCTGCTGTTCCTAGAACTGCACAAACAGCATTAGCAACTTTTGTATTATCTAAGTCAGAAATTCTATCAGCAATAAAGTTTGTTGAACCCGTGCAAGTTCCGTCATCCCAAAGTCTTACTCTTGTTCCATCAGGATGTACAAGATGTGCTTCAGTCTGAGCAAAATTAGTCGTGGCCATATTCAGGTTTCTAATCCAAACATCACCAATTTTTGTAATTGGAGTTGCAGGAACATTTACTGTAAAGACAAAGCAACCAGGACCAGCTTGAGAAGAAGCAGCTCCTGTTACAGTTAATGTGTCACGTGAATTAGCACACATTGGAGCCTCAACATCTCTTACATTCACATTGAAGCAACAAGTTGCTTTTTGTGCTTGAATAGTCTGAAGAGAAGTTGTTCTTCCATTAGCCGGGAATACAAACGGAGTAAGAATTGGATTAACAGCACCTATACTTGCTGGTTCGCAAGCTTCAGCCATAACCCATCCTCTTGGCATATTGAAATCAAAAATACAATTTCTATAGTAGGAAGCCCTTCCTGTAAAATTAGGGCTTGTACCAGACCAATCATTTGCAGTTAATACCGGAGTTCCTTGTGCAGGTGCAGTAAGGTTGTATCCGTTAGTTGCAACTGCATCAATATTTCTAAGATTCAAGTGATTTAACACATAACCTCTTGGAGTTGGCATTGTAGTTTCAGGTAAATTCATATTAAAGAAGAATGCACCTGGGTTATCTGGGAATCCTGGAACAGCTGTACCAACATGTAATGTCAATACTCTACCTGCAGGAAGTACTACACCCGGCATATTAGGCAATGTGAAAGAACCTACTAATCTTCCTCCTTCATAAATCTGAATTGACATACAACTTAGATCTATTGCAGATGGTCCAAAATTAGTGACTTCAACATAATCACCGTTTACATCAGCAGCACTAATGAAACCTGGAACAGGTCCTGATCCAACAGCTCCACCAAGTTGCTGTGTTACTTCTGTAATTAACAATATTGGTTGGTCTTGAACAGTATAGCACACCTGATTTAATCCCTTAGGGAAGTTAGATCCGCTTGCATCATTAATACCTTTCTTAATTGTATCACCTGCCTGATTTCTGATTACATAAGTAACTGCAGTATGAGGACATACATCTGTTACTCTAACAGGAGCAAGTCCAGAAAGCGCATTTCTACCACAAACACCTGTAGTATTTGTCGTATCAACATTTGCAGGACAAACAATAACAGGTACATCCCAATAATCGTTTACTACAACTTTAATAGTACATGTATCTCTGTTGTTACATCCATCTCTTGCTTCATACTTCAATACAGTTGTTCCAACAGGGAATCTATGTCCAATAGGATTTGGACCAAAAATCTGTGTAATAGTAACCGGATCTGTACAATTGTCAGTTGCAACTAATCTTGGAACTGTAACATAAGCATCACAATGTCCAAATTCTGCATCCTGAACAATTGGCTGAGGACAATTTAGGAACACAGGTTTAGTCGTATCAACAGTAGCAATTGTTAAAGCTCTGGTTGAAAAGTTTCCACAATCATCAGTTGCTGTAAATGTTACACTTTGTTGTCTTGTTCTACCACACAATGTAGTCCAACGAGTATCACTAAAGTTATGTCTCCAATTAATAACATCTGAACAAGCATCGGTTGCTCTTAATCCACCAAGGGAATCTAACCAAGCTACAAGTTCATCGTCATTTCCTGCATTCAATAATTCGCAAGAAGTAATTTTATTATAACCGGAAGCAGGATCGATTGCAGGCGGTATATTATCTACTACAATATATCTTGCATCTCTCCAATCACTATTACCACATGAGTCAATAGCAGTAAATCTATAAGTATACGTAGCTGTATTACCACAAAGGTCAATTTCTTTAACCAAGTCTTTTTCCCAACGCAATGGACCACCATTACAAATGTCAATTGCAACAGCATTTCCATTTGCTAATAACCAAGCATCTAATTCTCTTAGAGTTCCTGTCGCTCTATCACAAGCAACTGTTAGATCCGTTGGATTCGTTACAAAAATTGGAACCATTGTATCTTGAATAATGAATTTAGCAATTGTAGCAACTGAAACATTATTACAAGAGTCAACAGCATTGAACATATAAAAATGAGTTCGGGTTAAACCACATCCCTCATCTGTTCTCATTAAAGAATTTGTCCATCTTAGAATTCCAGATGTAGTTGCTGTACCACTACAGTCGTCAAACGCTCTGGCACCACCATTATTTAACAACCAAACATTCAACGCAGCGATATTTCCTGTTCCATCACAATTTACTATTGAGTCTTTAGCTGGAATTGTTATGAGTGGTCTTGTTGTATCTATGATTGTAACTGTTGCAACTCGAGTGCTTGTATTACCACATGCATCACTTGCTGTGAAAGTAACTGTTTTACTACCCGTCTTGCTATTACAGCCACCAACCCATGGTTGAGCTGCAGCATTATTCGTGTAATTTACAGTTAGCTGGCAAGAGTCTAAAGCAACTCCATCTCCTACTTTATTTAACCAAGATGTAACAGCACCATATGGGTCTCTTCCATGCGCACCATTACATTCTAATCTCAGATTAACCGGAGAAATATTCCAAATTGGTGCAATTCTATCTCTAACGATTATTCTTGCAGAAGATGAACTAAAGTTATTACACTCATCCGTTACCGTAAATGTTACTAGTTCACCTGCATCAGAACAATAATCTGCTATATTACCTGAGTAATTGTGTGACCATCTTATTCTGTTTCCAGAGCACACATCAGTTGCAATTGCGTTTCCATTTACATTTAACCAAGCAATAATTTGAGTTTGAGTTTCATTTCCACATTCAATTACAAGATTAGATGCAGGAACTGTTATAGATGGAGGTGTAATATCTCTTACCACAAAGTTTGCATAACCAAGTGTAATATTTCTACAAGAATCTTCAGCTCTGAATTCAAAAACATAAGTTCCTGCAAAAAGACCACAACCTGATCTTCTATCATATATTCTATTTGTCAGTTTAAGTCCTGCCGGACAGTTATCAGTTGCGGTAGCTGTTGCAGCCCATGCATTCATTTGAGCAACGTTACCAGCTCCATCACATTCTACTGTTAAGTTAGCAGGAACATTAAGTGTAGGTCTTGTTCTGTCTGTTGTAATATTCATTGTAAATGTTGCATTACAACCATTAGGATCATCAACAGTATACGTTACAGCGAATGTTCCACATCCTGGAGGAGTGAAAGTTCCAGTTCCGTTACCACCTCCATCAACAACACCAACTCCGGTAAATTGACCACCGGTAGTAACTGCTGTTAGATTTACAAGTTCGCCTGCACAAGGATTCGTATTACTTGCAGTAAACGAAGCATTTAAAGCTGGACCACTGCTTACAATAATTTGCTGACAGAATGTGTCTCTGCAGAATTGTCCTGCTCCGATAGTACCACATGCTGCATAAGTAAGTGTTTCTTCTAAGCAAACTGTCAATGTACCGACACCAGTTATCGTTGTAACACCTGTCGCAGGGTTTACCACTCCATTTGTACCAGAACTAATAAAGAATCTTCTGGTTAATACTCCTCCCGGATAATAATTTTCTCCTTGAATAAATGGAGTATAAATATGATTTGCCGGAGGATCTCCTGCAGACCAACATACCTGATCTTGTATTGCAAAGTATGGATTTGGTTGTTCTTTAACTAAAACGAAAATATCATCTGTCATATTACCGCAAGCACCAGTAGTCAGTTCACCAGTAACTGTATATCTCAATTGATGGCAGCCAGGCAATGCAGATAAGGTGTTATTTAAAATACCAGGACCAGGACCTGCAATATAAGACCAAGTACCACCTCTTGTAGTATTTGGTAAGTAGAACTGAGTAAGATCATATTCTTCAGGTGCCCCTTCCAGAAATAATTCACATCCTCTTACAGTATCTGCCCTTAAAGTTGCAACAGTAACCGGCACAACTCTAATTAATTCGCAGTAGTTTTTCATACAGCTTGGGTCACCTGTTGTTACACAGACCAAGTGAATTCCAGGTCCTGCAACAGTAGGATTGAATACCGCCATTGTTGAATCAGCAAGAGGAGTTATACAAGCGCCACAAGATGCATTCCAGAAAACTTCCTGGAAGTTATCTCCATTTAAGATGTTTCCATCCATTACTGAAGGATTAGGAGAAGTTAAACTTATGGTTAAGTTTGGACCTGCCTGACATAATGGTGAGGTAACAGCGAATGTTGGATTGGATGCAGCACTTACAACGACTGACATTCTAGCTGTATCAGCACAACCAGCACCTGTTGAATAAACATATTGGATAATAAATGTTCCTTCACCCGCAACAGCAGGATTAAATGTAGCACAATTTGTTCCAGGAGTCAAGCCTCTGTTAGGAGTAATTGTCCAAGGAACAGCTGTTGTATTAGGGCAGTTAAGAATTCCACCATTAGGAATATTGCTACAAATCATAAATGCAGCATCTGTTATACAAACAGACTGAGGACCACTAATTTCTACATCTGGCTTTTGAGCAATAGTTACTACTGTTGTATTCTGAATATTATCAGGGTTACAATCGTTAGCAAGAGTATAAGTTACAGAAATATTTCCGCAACCTCCAATATAATAGAAACCATTAGGTAAAGATATACCTTGAAGAGTAGCAGCAATTGTAGGAGTAAAAGTACCACCTGCAAAACTGTTACTAGCTCTCAAACCATCATACGGGATAAACTGATTATGATCAAAACAGAAAGTCTGATTAGGTACAAGATCATTAGCCGTAGCTGGAAGATCATCGTTTATTAATATATCTCTACAATATTGATCTGTACATCTTGCATTACCTAACTCAACACAAACTGTAAATAAACCTGGACCAGGCAATCCATCTCCATCCAAATCTGGTGGTGCAAAGTTAGCGGTCGTGCCAATATCTGTAACACCAGCACCACTCCAACGCACATCATTACCATTCATTGGAAATCCTGCTTCATCATTGATATTGAGTATTGACAGTACTTGAGGAAATGTTGCATTTTCACAAAGTGGGCCTATTGGATTAATTCCATTAGGTGAACTTCCATCTTTGTGAAGTACAATATTTTGAAATTGTGTAAAAGGTGCACATACCCCTAAAGGATCGGTAATTGTCATTACAATTTGATATTGTCCAGCAGGTACCAGTTTTGGATCTACAATTGCGAGTGGATTACTTGATCTTGGTCCAGTAACAATACTTGTTCCACCTTGAAACAATGGGAATCCACCATTTACAGAAAATGTAACAATATTGTCAGGACATCCACTAAAACTGGTATAATCAATAGCAAATAGGAATTCATCTTGACATCTTTCATCTATTGGGAACATTTGCGCCTTAATACACTCTCTTACATTAAATGTATAATCTTGAAATACAGTTGTCCGATCGCACTTCGTTATTGTATATCTTAAAGTAACCGAGCCACAACCACTATTATATGTGGCTGAATGTGCCCCAATTCCAGGATGGAGTGTAATCGATACACCAGAAGTCGATAATATTGACCAAGTTCCTCCTCTTGGTATTGAGTCAGATGCTTTCAAGAATGTTTCGAAATCTATATGTTCTCTAGGACATAAACATTTAGAAATGCTTGAGATAAACCAAGGTGTTGTTGGAGGATCCATCATCACCATTATTGATCTCGTCAATTCAACGTGACAATTTGCATCACCTACAGTATAAGTTACAGAATATACACCAGGCTTAGTTGGATTAAACAATACCGGTCCTGTAGGGCATCTGGTAAACATAGTATCAATTTCATCACCTGACCAGTAACCACAGGTCTCAGCTCCATTAGCAACATCTATAAGTGCACATAGATCATAAGGTAAGTCTGATTGGCATAACATTCCAGGAGAATTCCATAATGCGTCATTAGGATCTGCCTGAACAATAATATTACAAGATACCGGAGGACCAGCATATGGATTACCATTACAATCTTCCGCAGTTACAGGTACCATATTAAGTCCAAGAACAGTACAATCAAAAGTTAACACTTGATTTGATTCAATTGGGTTAGGATCACAGTTATCAACTGCTATTGCCTTGCCATTGAAGAAGTCTGAAGGAATCGTTACACTTGTATAACTACAAGAAGCCGGATCCAAACTTAGATTCACAATTGGTGGTGGCACTGGACACATAATAGAAGTTGGTCCAGTAAGATCTTGGATTCTTAAAGCATTAGGACAATTTAGTGTAACCGGACCATTATTATTACAATCTGTATACATAAAAGTAACAGGTAATAGTTTAGGACTGTTAGGGGGACAGATTGGTGCCGCATCTAGTAAAGTATTCGGTGCAGGCATTTGAACAATATTCGCTACATTAATAGGATCACAATTATCAGTAAATCTTGATGAAGATCTAAGATCCGGCACTGTTACCATACAATTTGCATCCGCAGTTAATAATGTTTGCGCAGGACAAGTTCCAGGTGTTGGAGGTGTATTATCTGTGAGAGTTACCGTGATAGTACAACAGTTTCCTGGAAGGTTTGTAACTCCCGGTGGATCTAAAACTCCATTTCCAAAACAATCTTGCGCACATAATCTAACGGTCAATACCATATTAGAAGGGCACAAACCAGCTCGATTTATAATTGTAGTAAAGTCATTTAATCCTCCAATCCTTGTAGTACCATCGAAATACTGTTGTCTAGCTTGATTGGGAAATCCGCATGCTGTAGTAAAGTCATCAGCAAAAAATTGCCCTAGAAAGCTTTCTAATCGATATTGACAACTCGCGTTAAGATTTCTTGTAACAGGACCTCCACAACTTACGTCCGGCATTACGAGATCTCTGAAACTAATATTAACCGTAGACAGTATTGATTGATTAGTACATGCATCAATAGTTCTAAAAGTTACGTTACCTCCGGGACCTGGAGAAGTAGAGCACGCTAATGGTATAGTGCTATTGGTTACAATTGATATATTGTTTATTAATGTTGTATTATCTGTACAATTATCATTAACAGTTGCATTGGCTCTTGCCCAAGCCAACATAGCTGCTTCACTCACTCTACAGACCATATCTACATCCAATGTTACTGCTGGAGGTAGAGTAAGTGTAGGTGCTATATTTTCAACCACACCAAACATATCTCCTTTAGTAACAGTACAAAGCAGAATTGAAGTGCCTACCAATCTGGAGTAAGTAGCAACAATACTCACCGGAATTGGTGGTTGAGGAGGAGATGCAGGACAGGTACCTGACTTGGCAATAGGACCAATATTGGTACCTGAAGCCGGAATCTGAACCAAAGGTGGTTCAAAAGTCCAAGTATTCGTTCCATCACTACAGGTAGCAGTTGAACTCCAACGTCCTGTTAAAGCAGGAACAACAACGGAGCAAGTTGCATCCAGTGCAACAGAAACTGTCGTCACTGTAGTCTGAGTAAGGCAGCCATTCATTGCTGGAGCACAAGTTGGGGCTTGCGCATATGACTGCTGAACAATGCTTACCAATCCTGAGATCATCAGGAAGCTGATAAAAATGTTCTTAGTTTGGTTTTTAGTAAAATAAAATTTCATGAGATATGGATTATTGTCTAACATTAATTTTTATTGGTTTATCTATAAAGATGACCTGAGTGCCATCTTTTAAGGTCTTTTCTTTTATAATATTGGCTGAACCATCAGGATAGGAAATTATACTTCCGTCTCTTTTAAGCATAACTTCATAAATAGAAGGATTTCCTAACCAAGGAATTCCTTTTGATGAAACAGTCATATGGCTTATCCAGAAATTTAGCCGATCTCTTGGATCTGCTTCTTCACTCCAGTACTTTTTAGCATACACCGGATCCTGGTTAATTTCATTAGGGACTAGGAAAACAAAGTCATATTCAGCTCTTACATTAACATAGGATACTAGAGCATCAGTATTTAAACATCTGACAAATCCCTGGTATGCTGGATCATTTCCTAATAACTCCCGGAATTCATTTAAAGATGTAAAGCCGGTACCAGCTGCCGGAACAGCAGCAGATCCAGAATTATTGGAACCGGAAGTACTTATTGATGAATTTGAACTTTCAGAATTACTACTCTTGGCTTTAGAGCTATTGCTACATGCTACAGCATGAATGAATAACAAAACAAAAAGTACTGATAAATTTTTTGAAAAAATATTTCCAAAAATGGAAAAATGACACAGAATCCCAGAGTTGGGACAGCAGAAACGGTTGGATTTTGCTTGCGTCATGAGTCTTGGTTTGGTTTTATTCAGAAAAACAAAAGACAAAGTAAATGCCTGAGCATCAATACTTTGAATTCTAATTATCTAAACGCTTCGCCAGTAAACTAATGGTTAGTTAGCTCTTTTGGACGCACAAATATAAGTACCGAGAATTATTTACCAAATTTTTTTTCATTTTTTTTAAATACCCTAATTAATTTTAGCTACGAACTTTCTATTGGAAGGTTTTCTTCATCACTCTACAAAATAAAATAATTTATCGCATTGATTTTCTGATAACTACAAATTATAATAAAATTACTTATTAAGATCAGATCCGTTCTAAAAATACAAATAAGAAAATGGCTAATCTTCACTTTATATACGAT
>JABFRV010000109.1 GCA_013140975.1 Saprospiraceae bacterium | reverse complement strand
AATATATATATAAATCTTTGCTTTCTTGTAATTGATCCGAGTTTATTTGCTCAAAAAAGTTTCACTCTCAATGAAGCAATTCAGTACGCTGAAAAGAACAGCAAAGCTCTTCAAATTCAAAAACTTGACATAAATGATGCAGAGGATGTTCTGACAGAATATAAATCGATTGGAATGCCTAAGCTTACGGGGGGTATTAATTATAGTTACTTTATAGATATTCCAACAAATATTCTTCCTGACTTTATTTCTCCGTCTGTTTATGAAGTATTATTTGATGAGAATATCTTACCTCGAAAAGATTTAACTTTTGGATCAGGAATTCCCGCTCAATTCGGTACGAAAAATAACCTTACTGCAAAACTTGAACTATCAACATTAATCTTTGATGGAAGTTTTTTTGTTGGGCTTAAAGCCCAAAAATTATACAGAGAACTTATTACCAAGCAATTGGTTCAATCCACTGCTGAAGTAAGATATCAGGTTACAAAGGCATATATGGCTACAATTGCCGTAAATAATAATATTGAAATTCTTGATAAAAATATTAATAACCTTACAAAGGTTTATAATGAAATGAATCAAATATATAAAGCCGGACTTACAGAAAAACTAGATGTGGAAAGGTTAGAATTATCGCTGCTTAATCTCAATTCTGAAAAAGAAAAACTAAACAGATTATATGAGATTACCAAGCAACTTCTAAAATACCAAATGTCTTTTCCTCTTTCTGAAAATATTGAACTTACCCAAAGCTTTGATGAATTAATGTTGAGTTCAGCAATTAATGTCACAGATCCTTCTTTTAACTTAAATTTTCAAAACCGTCCTGAATATGATGTAATTAATCAAGGGATACAATTAGCAGAGATAAATATTAAGAGATTCAAAGTTTCTTATTTACCAAGTATTTTTGGATTCGCTACAGCACAAGAATCATTACAAAGAAATAATCTCTTTGATGGTGATGAAAACAAATGGTTTCCAACTACAATTGTAGGCGTTGGTATGAATGTTCCAATCTTCGATGGATTTGAGCGCAAATCAAAAATTTCTAAAGCAAAGACGCTTTTAAATAGATCTCAAATGCAAAAATCTGAATTTGAAAGAGGTGTAACTCTTGCATATGAAAATGCAAAAATTCAATATGCCAATGCCGCAAATACATTAGAGACAAAAAAGAAAACATTATCACTTGCTGAAAAGATTTATCAGACCAGTCAAACGAAATTCAAATCCGGAGTTGGTAGTTCCCTTGAAATTAGTACTTCTGAAAGAGATGTATACTCAGCTCAAGCCAATTTGTTGGAGGCACAATTAAATCTTATTTACGCTAAAATTGACTTGGATAAAGCTCTCGGTAAGATATAAATATAAACTTTAGAATCAAATAACATCGAATCCGATACCTGGATACAGTTTATCTTTCTAAAGAATCTTGAATATAATTGGCTTCATAACCTTTCTGAAGCATATAATTAGTCAACTTCATATACTGGATATGATCATCAAGATTTGCCAATTCCGCTCGTTTTTTATCTATTAGAAAAGTTATTTTTTCTTTGTACTCTTCTTCATTGATCTCTACCAGTGCCATTTCAATGAGATTATTGACAATATTTTTTTGGAAAAGGAAATTTCGTATTTTGTTTTTTCCCCAATTATTAATTCTAAACTTTCCTCTCACAATTGCTCTTGCAAATCTTTCCTCATCTACAAATTTTTCAGAAATTAAGCGTAAGAGAATATCATCCTGCCATTCATAATCTATCTTCAGTTCTTTCATTTTTTGAATGACCTCATATTGACACCGTTCCTGATAAGCACAATAATTTTTTAACTTATCCAGATATATTTCCTTTGAAGAATAGTTCTGTTTACTCACAAATTAAAATATAATTCTACTGAATACTTCAGAAATATCTTCAGAAGGGGAATGACAATAAGTATATATTCCCAGTTCTTTAGCAGGAACTAAATTTTCTTGCTTATCATCAATAAATAATGTTTCGTCTGCTTTAATATTTGAGTCTTCAAGAACAAACTCATATATTCTTTTTTCGGGTTTACGCATATGTATTAAATGAGAATAATAACATTTATCAAAGTAAGAATCAAAATCGTCAATATTATGATCTATCTTTATTCTTCTTTTTACATTTCTTAAATGTGTAATATTCGTATTGCTCAATATAAAGATCTTAAATCTACCTCTTAATTCTTGAAGAAAACGAATTCTATTAGCAGGAAAATCCTGTAACATTGCATTCCATGCTTCATAGTACAAGTCGCCATTTAAAACCTTCTTTGATCTTCTTTGTAGTCTATTAAAAAAGGCCTCCTCCGAAAATTCACCTCTTTCAAATGGATGTATTACTATTTCGTCCAGATCTTTACATTTTTCGGCATCTAAAAGTTCGTTTAGTTTATCAAATGATCTTTGTTCATCAATATTTAATAACACATTCCCAAAATCAAAAATTATATTTTTTATTTTGGCCGATTCTACCTGTTGCATCATATTAGGTATTGGATTTAATATTTCTAAACATCCGATAATCTTTTCTTAATCTTAAAATTATGTTAGTCTAAAATTTCCTTGCAATCAATATTGAAATTCTGTTGAAAGAAAAATAATTAATTTCATTAATCTTATTATCTTGTAAGTCATTTATTATAATTCTTAATTCTTAATTGTAATAAACACATACATTCTTAGCCTCAGTAAAAAACCGCATTGCTTCAAGTCCACCTTCCCTTCCAACACCGCTTGCATTCATTCCGCCAAACGGCGTTCTTAAATCTCGTAACAACCAACAATTAATCCATACAATGCCGGTATTCAATTTTTGGGCAACTCTGTGTGCTTTTCTGACATTTTCAGTCCATACAGTTGCTGCAAGTCCATAAACACTGTCATTGGCTAATTCTATTGCTTCTAACTCTCCCTTGAATTTTTGCAAAGTTATAACCGGGCCAAATATTTCTTCCTGATTGGTCCGGCATTTAGGACCAAGGTTTTCAAAAATTGCAGGAGAAATAAAAGAGCCATTTTTACATCTTCCCTCTAATTGAATTTCATTTCCTCCATACAACAAATTTCCTCCTTCTTCTATAGCCAACTGAATATAAGATTGAACTTTCTTTTTATGTTCAAAAGAAATTAATGAACCAAACTGTGTCTTTGGATCCAGAGGATCGCCAACGATTAACTTACTTACTTTTTCAATTAACTTATTTTTGAATTCTTCATATATCGTTTCTTCAATTAGAATTCTTGATCCACACAAACAAATCTGTCCTTGATTACTAAAAGCCAATCGCGCTACTTCACTCACTGTTAATTCCAGATTACAATCATCAAAAACAAGACATGGATTTTTGCCTCCTAATTCCAAACTTAATTTCTTAAACATTGGACCTGCAATTGCACTTATGTGTTGTCCTGTTTTTGTTCCACCTGTAAACGAAATAGCTTTAATTCCCGGATGATTCACAATTGCATTACCAACACCTTTCCCTTCACCTTGCAAAATATTTAACACCCCTTTTGGCAATCCCGCTTTATTGCAGAGTTCTCCTAACATAGCAGCGGTTGATGGGCTCATTTCGGAGGGTTTAGCAATAACACAATTACCTGTTGCCAGTGCCGGAGCAATTTTCCAGGTAAATAAATACAATGGTAGATTCCATGGGCTAATACAACCAACAACACCAATCGCTTGTCGCAATGTATAGTTGATTGCTTGATTCATAGAATGTGACTCTGATGCAAATTGCAAAGATGCGGTTGCAAAGAATCTGAAATTGGATGCAGCTCTGGGTATTTCCACTTCCTTTGAAAGGCGCAAGGGTTTCCCGGTATCAATGGTTTCTGCAATTGCTAATTCTTCAAGATTTTCTTCAATTAATTCCGCAATACGATTCAATATTTGAAATCTTTCTGTTGAACTATAATTACTCCAGATTGAAAACGCCCGGGTTGCGGCTTGAAAAGCTTTTTCAACATCCCTCACGTCACCATTCGAAATCTGAGTAATTATTTCACCTGTTGCAGGATTTATTCCCTCAATCCAAAGATCCGAAACCGGATTAGAATACTCTCCATCAATAAAATGCAGAATTTTTTTCATAACATACAAAGATGCACAATGAAGTTCAATTGAAGGAATAAGCGCCTTAAAATATTGAAAATCGAAGCGTAAGCTACCTTGTGCCTTGTTATTTTACCTATCTTTGAGCTGATTTTGAATCCGAATATGCAAAAATTCAAAGGAACCATAATACCGATAGGTGGAAATGAAGATAAAGGCAGTGGTATAAATGAAATGTACACTCGTCAGTTTATTGGTGAAGGAATCTTATCCACTTTACTCAAAGAATCCAAAGGTAAAAACTCTGTAATTACAATAATTACAACTGCTTCAAAAATCCCTAAAGAGGTTGGTCAAAATTATTATGATGCATTTGGCAAGCTGGGATGCAACCAAATAAATATTCTTGACATTCGAAGTATTGACGAATCGAATAATTCAAAAAATCTAAAGATTATTGAAAATACAGATTGTTTGCTCT
Source organism: Saprospiraceae bacterium (assembly GCA_013140975.1). GTDB lineage: Bacteria > Bacteroidota > Bacteroidia > Chitinophagales > Saprospiraceae > Vicinibacter. The sequence goes on along the minus strand of JABFRV010000109.1, from coordinate 43,860 downwards.
TTAGCGGTGGTGATCAATCCGAAATCGTCAAGCATATAAAGGATACCCAAATGCATGAAATTATTTTAGATAAATTATATAATACTGAGTTTGTAGTATCAGGAACAAGCGCTGGAGCAATGTGTATGAGTGGCGAGATGATCGCTGGAGGAAGCAGTACCGAAGCATTTCGTAAGGGCAATGTAAAAATGTCAACCGGAATGAATTTTGTATCTAATGCAATTATAGATTCTCACTTTATTCAACGAGGTAGATTCGGGAGATTAGCAGAAGCAATGGCTCACTTTCCTCATCTTATGGGTATCGGACTTTCTGAAGATACAGGAATAGTTATTAAGAATTCTAATGATTGTAAAGTGATTGGATCAGGGATGGTAATTCTATTTGACACAGCTCAACTTACCCATAATAAAGTTCATGAACTTGAAGAAGGAACTCCTTTATCAATGACTAATCTAACGGCTCATATTCTTGCACATGGCGATCGATTTACACTAGTCGATCGAAAAATTAGTATATTGCCTATTACCGAAAAAATTGAATGGTAAGTAGTAAATTGGGAGTAACTGTTGATTGTTATTTTTAAATTCTAATTCTAAAATATTAATTGTGTAACATTATGAATTGTATTTTAAAATCCGGATTTCTTATTCTTATGCTTGGCGGAACATATTGTTCGGCACAAGTTTCACCATTAAAAAAATCTAAATCTATGCAGGTTGCGGTCTGGGATACTTATGTAAGGAAAAAAGATGGTAGTATTATGCACTTTGACATAATGGCGCCAACCGAACAAAGAGATACGAATGTTATCTATTCTTATGGAAGGCATTATTTAAAATCCAAGGGCCAGGAAGGCCAGGTTCTAAGTGCGAAAGAATGTCGTTTCTGTCATGTTGAAATGATTAAACCTCAATGGGAAGCAGATATTAAGTCAAAAGGATACTTTATTTTCGAGATGGAGAATTGTGACTGAGAACATTATTCGAAATCATCTACCTTAATAGCTATGAAAGAATTGTGAATGATAAATAATTTGCTTCATACTTATCATTCACAATTTACCATTATTAATTAATAATTCATTTTGCCATTGCTGCTATTATTCCGCCCATTAAAGCCAGGCAAAGTATCCAATATCCTCCCTTAATAAGTACATATTTCCAACTTCTTTGCTCGTACAATGATTCTGTAATTAGAATAGGTAATGCAATCAGGATTCCACCAATCATCATCCCATGAAAAGCTCCATGCTTGAAGGTATGATTAGACAGTGCAAAATTGTCCTGGTAAGTCTTGTACCATTGCCCTGCTAAAGAATTAGGATCAGGATTCATAGTTCCGTTTGTAGCATAAAATAAGGAGCCCATAACGAAAGAATCATGATATGCAATAAGATTCATCACCCAAGCTAATAATAAAGAGCACAATAGCGATCCTCCGAAAATCTTTAACATATTGCCACTTTTCATTTTTTCATGGGTCATTCCGGTTTCCTTCATCCAAGGCTTTAAAAAGACTTTATCATGGTACCAAATAAAGCCTATGATAGTAGGTACTAGTGCTGCTAAGATCAGAGAAATAAAGTTGATATTCATACTTTAATAAAATTTGTTGAAGAATTCATTAACCCCGTAAAGTTAATTAACAAAAGATCAACAAATTGCAAAATTTTTAAGCAAAATGTTTTGCATTTAGGACGCAGGATAGAATCCTTTTGGGAATTTATTTTCTCAATGTCTTTCTACAAGCAATTTCTTAATTCCATTATTTATTCTAATAAAATATAAGCCGGAAGGTATGTTTCTAATGTCCAAAGTTGTTTCTCCTGTTGCTCGTCCAGATAAAATTGTTACACCAAGTTGGTTTACGAGTTGATATTGAAATTCGTTAGAACTTTTACTTTCAATGAAAACTATATCACGTGCTGGATTTGGATATATATCAAATTCTGTTTCAGATAAAGGATTACTCGTCTTTGTAGTATTGTTATTCTTATTGAAAGTATGGTTCTGTATAATGAAACTGCCTGTACCATTCGGCATTCTCGCATAACCTTTATCAGATTCTTGTTGCCCAAATTTTACATAATCAACCTGCTTCCCTGTGCTGTCCAAAAGAAATACTTCTTCTCCTGAACTTGATAATTTAAAGTTGGCGTGATACCCAACTTGCTTGCCATTTTCATCTGCCCATATTATTAAATAGCTTTCCGGCATAAGGATTGTACCGGTTGGAACTCTGTACTTATCCAAATTGGTTGAATTATCAGTGAGTATCCATCCGCTAATATCCACAGGGCTCTTTGATTTATTATACAATTCAATCCAATCATCATATTCACCGTCTTGATCCGCTATTGAATTTGTGTTTGAAGCCATTAATTCATTAATTACAACTTCATTCGAAGAAGATGGATCAACTTTAACCTGATAAATAAAAACATCATGTTCCGCTCCTTCTGGCATATAAACTGCTGTTGATGAAGAATTATTTGCGATAGACTCTATGTAATATCTTACAAATGTTGCTTGTGGAAAAGAAGGAATTTCACCACCAAATATACCATCGCCAGCGGCTTCATCGCCATGTTTACCATCATCCGCCATTTCAATCCTGGTAAATTTGCCATCATATCCTGATCCATAATAAAGGTTCACTTTTTTGGTTCCCGCTGTATTTTCAACTTTAGCAGTAATAACAGCTGTTTCATAGCTGCCTGGGTTTTCGTTTAATACTCCGTTTGTAGCCAACTTTACCCAATCTATTTTTACTCCTGCTTGTTTAAATTCTGCATTGTTTTGAATAAATGTCCTGCGATTACGCATCCAATTAAACAAATTATTTTTTTCATTTTGCCAGGCTGTATATGTCATCAATTTTTTAGGATCAGAATTTACTAAGGTATCAATCATTCCATATATAGAATTTAAGGTACCAACAAAATGAGTGCTATCCAACGCTTGCTTAAACATCGTTCTAAAATGCGCAAGGTATCTTTGACGTAATGCAGGCACTGCAAAAAGTCGATTGGCAAGTGGAAATTGTACATTGGTTTCTTTTAAAAATATTGACCAGGTTGCGGTATTTCCTGACATCACTGAATTGGCATCATACTCCAATGGAACGAATCGATCCACATCTTTTTGATAAATGCAGTAATAATCCATTCCCCCTTTATTAATATAACTGTCATCGTCACCAAACATAATTTCTTTTGCAAGAAACCATAAAGCTCTGTCAACATCAAGGACCTTGTTTAAAGTATCTTCCAACTGTGCCAATGGCACTGTATTTAATACTTTAGTCATGAATGCAAGCTTCTCCCAGTGGTCAGTTATTGTTGATTTCTTAAGTGTATAATGCGGTGTATATAGATTTGGACTATCACCCAAATAATTAAGTGTTGACGTTCCGGCACCAAAATTACCGCCAGGGCCTCCACCTCCTGTAGTAGTTCTTTCACATCGCCATCTGGCACCTTCATTACTTAGAAACCATTCTTTTACATAATCTCCGTCAAGCGCTTGTACACAAGGATATAATCCCCAGTCCTGACCATTAATAAATAGGTGAACAAAATTGGCCTTTAATGATTGAGAAAAAGGTCTGGTTAAATTCTCATAAAATACTTCTCTGCTAAAACTATTATCTTCAAATGAATTATTGAGATTTATTGTTTCATACCCTTTTAGATTTTGTGTTGAATCTTTATAATCCATTGTAATATTAAAAGACTTTTTCATTGTTGTTACACGTTGATAAGAAGTCTGCCCTTTAAATCTTACTCCTACATCATTATAAGTCTTACCATCATGAATTAATCTGGCCGGAAGATCTGTTTTGGATTGATAATTTGAAGTCAGTAAAGTCCAATAATTCGCCTGATCAAATTCCAATTCAATTCGCCTGATCTTATTCAGTTGAAAAAAACCATCCGTCGGGTCACCACCTGAAACGAGTCGTTTACCATCCGCCGAAAACTTCATTTCTAAGGGTAAACTTTGAGCAATTATTTGTAGATTGGCTAGTGTTAAAATTACTATTAATAATTTCATTAGATTCTTATTTGTCAATTTATAAGCAAAAGTAGGCATATATTTATACTATCCAAGGTGCTTAAATATGGGCCTATCCAGCAAGAAGGTTATTTGGTGTAAAATGTACTCGTTTTTAGCAAAATTATCACTAAAAATATAAAATAAAATTTATATTCGTTCAGTATTAAAATTTATGAAATTGAATATATTATACTGAAGTAACAAAACTATGTTTTTCAATTTTCCATTGAAAGATAAAGAATCCACACAGCAATTAATTTTTTATTCTTTTCATTTACTCCTTTGATTCTAATTCTATTTGAATTGCAATAATGAGGAATACGATTAAGCCCCTAGACGCAGCCTGTCAAAACTATTAAATTGAATAAATTCATTACATTTGCACACTGTCTTATCAATATGGAAAAAGTAAAAATTGGAATTACTACTGGAGATATTAATAGTATCAGCCTTGAAGTAATTCTTAAAGCCTTAAGTAATGAGTCAATTTTACAATATATCATTCCTGTAATTTATGGTAATATAAAAATAACCTCATACCATAAGAATATTGTCAATCTTGCTAATCTTTCAATTTATGTATTAAACAAAGGTGAAAAGCCTAAGAATAATCGAATTAACCTTGTTAACTGTTGGAATGACAATGTGAACATTAATCTGGGAAAACCTAGTCCTGAAGGAGGAAAACTTGCTCAATTGGCATTGGAACAGGCTGTAGAAGATATTATGAATAAAGAATTGGACGCCATAGTAACCGGTCCAATTCATAAACACAGCATGAAAATGGCAGGTTTTCAACATCTTGGTCATACATCATATCTTAAAGAAAAATCAGGCTCATCTGAGGTTTTAATGATGATGGTTTCTGATAAATTACGAGTGGGTTTAGTTACAGATCACATACCCTTGAAAGATGTTTGTTCTAAAATAACCAAAGAGTCGATTATCAATAAGATTAACATTATGGAGAATTCTCTTATTAAAGACTTCGGACTTGAAAAGCCAAATATTGCTGTTTTAGGTTTAAATCCTCATGCTGGCGAAGAAGGAATGTTGGGATCTGAAGAAGAAGAAATCATAAGACCCGCAGTAATCGAATGCAAGAAAAATGGAAAATTCGTGAGTGGCCCATATCCTGCAGATAGCTTTTTTGGTTCGAGACTCATATCAAAATTTGATGGAATCCTATCTATGTACCATGATCAGGGCTTAACCGGGTTTAAATCTGTTGCCTTTTCACATGGGGTAAATTATACTGCCGGATTACCGTTTGTTCGTACCTCACCAGATCACGGAACCGCATTTGACATTGCAGGTCAAAACCTAGCAGACCACAGATCAATGCTTCAGGCAATTTATGCAGCAAAAGATATAATATTTGAAAGATGGGGTTATTCTGATTCCAGAAAGGACATATTAAAGAAAAAGCCAAAGCTGTCAGAAGAATTGAGCGAGTAGGTTATTTTCACTCTATTATCATTCGTCTTGGTATGAGATTGGTTTACTTCGACCCCGACAACCTTGGCAGGGCAAAGATATGTTTTTTTTATATATATAATTCTTAATTATTTCTAAATCTTTATCGCTTTCTAATAAAGCTTTACATTTTAGCTTTACTTAATTTCCTTCTTAATTGACTTTTTTTCTTAGAATTGGATTTTAGTCCTTTTGAACTTGATTCTTGTGAGACAATAATCACAGCAGGTCTTTCAGGAACATTTATTTTACTATTCGTTATTTCTATCCTTTCTTGATTGTCAGCATTGTCTTCCTGATCAAAAACATAAAGTTTGTACTTTTCTATTGTTTCAATCAGTTTATTGGCATATAGAGGATCTGTAGCGTACCCACAATTCTGTAATCCACGAGCCCAGGAAATATAATCCGATTTATGAAATGAAAATAATGCTCTGTATCTACTTCTTCCTGTTAAAAAAATACTATGATCTATGAAAGATTCTTCAGCTGCAGTGTATTTTCTAAAGCAAGAATGAATCAATTGACCTGCTTCATCCAAATCATCATCTTTGTAATGGTATGTTTCACCATCCCAGTTGGATTTACACTTAATTCCAAAATGATTGTTAGCCTGAATTGCTAATTCTGATCTTCCAGCCATTGATTCTGTAAGTCCTTGCGCAAGCTTTATGGAAGCTGGAATACCTGTTCTTCTCATTTCATTAATAGCTATCTCTTTGAACTGATCAATATAACTAAGTTCAGGCTTGATTAAGGGTTTACTCGCAATTGAAACAACTATGCAAATAAAACAAACTATTTTTAGGAGGTAAGAAGACATATTCAATTAATTATTCCTAGCCTAATACAAGAATTATACCAAATTTACTGTTGGGGGGTAGGTAATAATATATATTTAATTGATATACTGTTATTTATACAGTATAAAATATTTTAATATGAGTGAAATTTTAGACTTTACGGCCTCTTGAAGCCGATAATTCATTGATCAATGAGTAAACACAAGCTTCAGGCTACTTTGCTTGCCTGATTTGGTTTTCACTTTCACACAATACACACCTCCTCTTTGCGCTAAAAGTTCAATTTGACCATTTTCCTGCAGATTCCGTTTGCTTTCAATATTTTCACCTAAACTATTGACCAGACTATATTCCTCAATATAATCTCCAGAATCCAAGCATCGAAGAGCAATTTTACCCGCCGAAGGATTTGGATAAGCAATTATATTTTGTGTCGAAGGAATATCTGAAACCAAGGTTGAACCTGTTATAACGATATTGTCAAACACTATAAAATCACCATCCGGATTCATATTTCCACTTGCATCTACACTTCCGTTCATGCAAAGATTCGTAATATCAATATAATTGGTTGAAGGTGGTATATTATATGCATGATGGTTTTTCTCCAAAGCATCTAATGCTTCAAAAATTAGTACCTCATCTTGTATTTCATTTCTTGAATTATAAAATCTTATCCTCGTACTTGCTGGTGAAAGAGGCACACTTAAATTTAATGAATCATAATTAAAGCTTCCAATTTTTTGCGCTAAATCAAATTCCAATTTAGGAGATGAAATCTGACTAACATCCGCACATATATAAAGTTTTGTGGTAAATTTTGTATTCCTATTAAACATCTGATTCATGTCTGCATCATTTCTGATAATTAAAGTACCGTTGGGATTTAAAATTTTTCCTCCCGTGATTACTAATGCATCATTGTCAAATGTTGGCACCTGATATATCCTTGATGTATTAAAAGAATCAGAATTTACTGCCAATTTGATTGAATCATATTTTGCACTTTCAAATGTTTCCAATTCATTTAATACTCGTGAATTAATCATTACGATCTGAGATGCCAATGTATTATTATTAATTAAAGTATCTTTTGGCCAAATCAAACTTACGTTTACCTTTTTAAGCCCTAAAAAACTTCTAGGAATGGGAATATCATTAATACTAATAAATCCCTGGGGGTAAATAGATGTTTGGTTTATGAACTTATGAGTATAAGACGAATCGCTAAACTTAAAGAGCAATTGTAATTCATTACCGGGTGGAATTACATTACATCCATTATAAGTTGAACTTGAATTAGCCGTATACATATTCCCATTATTTGGGCAAGGCGCGCCAATGACATTAAAATTATTAATTCTAAAATCATGTTCCGTCTGTGTTGTAATTCGGTTAATAAGAAAAGAATATCGATTATTGGAAGTATCAGAATCTATACCAGACTCCATCCAAACAGTTAATCTTGACTGCCCATTTTTAACAATTTTTGGATTGACTGAAAAGTTAAAATCCAAATGAGAACCTGCTATGATTTCTTTTGAAAGGTTTAATGTTTCTTTATATACCGGAAATGTATCTAACTTGTAATACATGATGATTTCAGAACCAATAGGAATGTCTTTACTACAGCTTTGGTTATTAATTCTAGATGCGATAAAATATCCTCCATCTTTACAAGATGAAACTAATGCATTTGTGTTAATCAATTGAAGATCATTATCTATAGCATTAGATCCAACACCAACTGCTTTCCAGGCTTCAGATATATTGTGATATTCAGGACTGCAAGCTCCCCACCAATTAGATGCTAGTAATAATGATGCTTCTCTAGCATCATAGTATCCGGAAGTTTTGCCTAAATAGTTGTTTAGTAAAGTATAAGCAAATAATGTAGCAGAATCAATTCCTAACTTTTTTACTGAAAAGTTAACCTTTGCTTCATTTATAGTATCCTTTCCGGTACACAATAAATAATACCAATAATTAAGTACACCACTATTAAAATGAACTCCACCATTATCTCCTGAGCCTGTTTTCCATTGAATACCTTTATAGTATTTTGGACATTGGAAAGCATTGGGATTTTCCATATTTCTAAATGACTGTGCTTTCGTTTTTGCAAAACGGCCACCTATATACCAATCAAATTTATTTCTATCATACTCATATTCGATTGCTTTACCGAAAATATCACTGAAAGATTCATTCAAAGCTCCGGCTTCATACAAATATTCCAGTCCTGCAGAAAATTGTGTAACACCATGAGCAAATTCATGCCCTACAACATCAATACTCGTTAATGGACTATAATTATTTCCATCACCAATGCCAAAATTTAAGGTATGTAATGTAGGTGACCAAAAAGCATTGACATAGGACTCAGTATCCAATAAGAAAGCTTTAATTGGTAGCATTTTATTATCTGCTCCATCACGATTTAATTTCTGTTTAAAGTAATCATAAGTCTTTTGTAATCCCCAGAAAAGATCATGCATTCCATTTTTGTAATTATCTGATCCGGCTACCCATTGATTTTCTGAATTGGAATAAAGTTTTCCGGCTTTATTCGTTACAAATATCCCTCCTCCTCTTGATAAATCTTTAGACACATATTCCGATCCTTCCTTTTCAGCATCGACATCTCTTTCATCATGATATAAAGTTTCTACTTTCACCTTGTCCTTAAAACAATTGGTCTGAATTGTAAAATTTCGAATTACTTCTCCAGTTTGTGCATTAATAATAATCTTTCTATGATCTACTACAGGATGATGAATATGTACTTCATTAACATATGCCAAAATCATTTCTCCATCTGAAAAAGGATAATTCTTATTGATTATAACAAGTTGTTGGTTATGAAAGTCAAAACTTTCTGTATTGATGTGTAATACATTACTACACAATTCTCCTAATTTGTCCTCAGTAATCGCTGGGTTCACATTCAATTCATCAATAGGAAAAATAAGTCCATTCCCACTCACTAATTTTTCATTTTTTTCGTGAAGAAAATAGTCTGCACCATAAACTTCTAAATTTTTATAATACTGTTTGAATTTATAATGTGCCAATTGAGAATTTTCAATCAATTTTTTCGTTTGACGCATTTCATGATTAGAATGCAATCCAAAATTTGATTCAAACTTTCTAAAAAAATCTTTAACCAGAATAAAGCCTTCCTGTTGAATATGAAGCGTAGTTCTCAAAGGCTCCAAAGAACTTTTTTGAACATTAATAGTCGTTTCCTGACTGATTGCTAAAAAGGGTATAAAAAATAAAAGGAATTGAAGTTTTTTCATTGTAATTGATTGATTGGTTAAAAGTACAATTTAAATTAAGAATGGTTCGTGAATTTATGCTATTTAACATCTAAGTCATTGAATTTCAGATCATTTGAAAAATTTTTAGCAAATTTTACAAAATATTGATTCTCAATAATTTAGCTAAAAAGTTGACGGACTATTTATAAATGAATCGAATACTATAGTTTAACGGATTAAGGTTTTCTCTACCTGTACATAGTTGAATTTTCTTCCTACTAATGGGTATTTTCTTATTGCTACCCGAGAGCTGATAATTTGAGAATCCAGTGCCATTATAGATTCATTGATTCTTTGTGCTAAAGTTTCCAGAAGCATTACAGATTGCTTCATGACATTATGTATGAGTGTTATAACCTGCTCATAATCCACACAGTCACTTAAGTTGGAAATTTCCTTATGAATAGGAATATATTGCAATTCAATATCCAATAAAAATCTTTGTCTAAGCTTTCGTTCTTTTTCAAAATATCCATGTCTGGAATACACCTCCAGTTCCTTAATACTAATCTTAACCGTTTCGTTTTTCATTCTTACGTCTTATCCTACTATAAAAGGATGTAAAAATATAATTCCTGAAGAAAATTGTCAATTAATATTTCATCAAATTAAATTTATTTTTAATATGTATATTTGCATTTGAATTTATAAACCATGGCACATACTCACAATTACACAGAAGACAATATTAAATCACTCGATTGGAAGGAACATATCCGCCTACGCCCTGGAATGTATATCGGGAAACTTGGTGATGGTACAAATGTTGATGATGGTATCTATATACTTTTAAAAGAAGTTGTTGACAATTGTATTGATGAATATGTAATGGGTTATGGCAAAGAAGTTGATATTGAAATACATGATGGCCGGGTTAAAGTAAGAGACTATGGTAGGGGCATTCCTTTAGGAAAGGTAATCGACTGTGTTTCTCAAATTAATACCGGAGGGAAATATGATTCTAAAGCATTTAAAAAATCGGTTGGTCTGAATGGGGTTGGTACGAAAGCTGTAAATGCACTTTCCTCATATTTTAAGGTTCAGTCTGTGCGTGACGGAAAAACAAAGATTGCCGAATTCAACCGTGGTTCAATATTGAAAGACTTTAAACTTTCAGATACGAAGGAAGAAAATGGAACCATAATTGAATTTATTCCGGATGATAAAGTGTTTACAAAATTCAGATTCATGCATGAATTTGTAGAAGGAAGAATATGGCATTATGCATATCTAAATGCAGGATTAAAAATTCACTTTAACGGCAAGACCTATGTATCCAGGAATGGTCTCAAAGATATGCTTGAAAGAAGAACCGATGGCGAGACCTTGATTTATCCGATTGCCCATTTAAAAGGAGAAGATATCGAAGTTGTCTTAACGCATGGTCAACAATATGGTGAACAATATTACAGTTTTGTAAATGGGCAATATACTTCGCAGGGAGGTACTCATTTAAATTACTACAGAGAAGCAATTGTAAAAACCATTCGTGATTTTTATAAAAAAGATTTTGATGTAAAGGATATTCATACAAGTATCATAGGAGCTATTTCTGTCAGAATAGAAGAGCCCGTTTTTGAATCTCAGACCAAAACCAAATTGGGTTCTACCGCAATATCTCCAGAAGGCTCTTCATTACGTTCTTTTATTTTTGATTTTGTTTGTAAAGAATTGGACCTGCATCTTCACAAAAATCCTGAAGTTGCAAAAGAATTATTGGGAAAAATTCTTCAATCTGAAAGGGAAAGAAAAGAAATTGCCGGAATTAAAAAATTGGCAAACCAACGCGCTAAGAAAGCGAATCTCCACAATAAAAAATTAAGAGATTGTAGATATCATCTCTCGGATACAAAGTTGAAGGAAGAGATTAAGAATAATACTATGGTTTTTATCACTGAAGGGGATTCCGCTTCAGGATCTATTACAAAATCCCGACAAGTTGATACACAAGCAGTTTTCTCACTCCGCGGAAAGCCGCTTAATTGCTTTGGTTTATCTAAGAAAATTGTATATGAAAATGAAGAATTAAATCTTCTTCAACATGCATTAGACATTGAAGATGGAATAGAAAATCTTAGATTTAACAAAGTAGTTATTGCGACAGATGCTGATGTTGATGGAATGCATATCCGTCTTTTATTGTTGACATTCTTTTTACAGTTTTTCCCTGATCTTGTAAGAAATGGGCATTTATATATATTAGATACTCCGCTATTCAGAGTTCGCGATAAAAACACAACACACTATTGTTATTCTGAAAAAGAAAAACAAGATGCGATAAAATCTTTAAGAGGCAAAGCTGAAATAACAAGATTCAAAGGATTGGGAGAAATATCACCGGATGAATTTGCCGGATTTATTGGTGAATCGATTCGACTCGAGCCCGTTGTTATTGGTCAGGATTCTCACATAGAAAATATTTTGGGATACTATATGGGAAAAAATACACAAGAAAGACAAGATTTTATAATTGACAACCTTCGTGTTGATTTAGAAAAAATAAAACCGCTGGAAGAACTTGTTGAAGAACAAGTAGTTGAGGAAGAAGTGGCTTAGTTAAGCCTTATTCATCTGTTCGCGAATAAAATTTGCTGTACTCTCCATTATTTCTGCAGAGAATTCCATTTTCGGTTTACTAAAATCCAGATCGGAAACATTCTGAAGAGGAATCAAATGAATATGTGCATGCGGAACTTCTAATCCAATAACCGCGATTCCTACTTTAATACAGGGAACTGCACTGTGTATCGCTTTTGCAATTTTTTTAGAAAAAACAAACATATCAGCCAATTCTTTATCATTTAGATCAAAGATATAATCGGTTTCAATTTTTGGAATAACCAATGTATGCCCTTTTGCCAATGGCCGAATATCTAAAAATGCATAAAAAGATTCATCTTCTGCTATTTTGTAACATGGGATATCACCTTTTATGATTTTAGAAAAAATGGTGCTCATGAATTGGTTATTTCCAAAATATCAAAAAAAGTAGAACCGGCTGGTGTTATAATTTCAGCAGTTTCTCCAACTTTTTTTCCAAGAAGACCTTGGCCAATTGGCGATGAAGCAGAAATTTTGGAAGCTTTTATGTCTGCCTCTGCTTCTGAAACAATTTTATAAACGAGCTCTTTTTTGGTTTTTTGATTATACAATTTAACATTCGCCAACAATACTACTTGCGATGTATCAATAGAGCTTTCATCTATAATTCTTACATTCATTAGCTTTTTCTCAAGATCATTAATTTTCATTTCAAGCATTCCCTGAGCATCTTTTGCTGCATGATACTCTGCATTTTCAGAGAGGTCACCTTTTTCTCGGGCTTCTGCAATTGCCTTGGAAGCTTCTTGTCGTCCGACAGTTTTTAAATTATCCAATGCGGATTTTAGATGGTCATAACCTTCTTGTGTTAAGTAATTAATTCCGCTCATAATACCTGATTTTTATAAATGCGAAAGAACGTTTTTCTTTTATTGAAAAACGTTCTTTAGTCTTAAAATTAAATTCTTTCTAAATAATTCTTACTAACAAATTTGTTGGCAAGAAGGTTCCCGCACTAGAATGATAAGCCAATTCCAATATTGTGAGTTCCTTGAAAAGGGTTTGTGGGACGGTAACCATAGTCCAACATAAGGATATTATTACCTTTTTTATCTAATGGGTATTCAAGTCCGAATCCCATACCAAATCCAAGGTATGCACCTTTGGTTTCAACATCACTTGAACCTAATGGACCACTATAAGAGAATCGCAATGAAAACATTTTATTAATCTCTGTTTCCAGACCAACTCCCAATAGATCTTTTCCAAAAGAATTTGCCGTGAAATTAGCCATCGGCGTAGTTGTAATATAATCTCCTACCTTGAAGTCATAACTCATACCAAGGTGCAATAAGGATGGTAATTCAAAACGACTTAATCTTACGTCATATGTTAATTGATGACCTGCCGGACCTTGTAATTGGGTTGATAAACCTGAACCACTAAATCTCATTGGACTGCCAATATTACGCAGTGCAATTCCTAATTTAAATTGATTCTCATCGCCTGCTGCATATTGAACTCCTCCATCAATACAAAATCCGAAAGCAGATAGATCTGATATTGTTTCACTAATTACTCTAACTGCAGATCCTACTGAAACTTTACCACCAAAAGTATATGAATAACCGACACCTAAGTTGAAAAATGTAGGTTTGTATGTTGCGCCTGTTCCTTCCGGCGATTCAGTAGTAGTAACCTTGATATTTCCCATGTCCAAAGACATTAGAGAAAATGAAAGAGCGCCATTTTCTCCTTTCTTAGTAGTATACCCAAATGAATTAACAGTTATACCACTTGGTACCAGCCATCTTGTATGCGCCGCAAGTATTTCTTGTCTTTTACTAATTCTTCCAAGACCTGCAGGATTTACCATCATTGCTTCGGTACCCTTGACTCTGGAAGCATTTAAAGTATTTAATGCAGACCCTCTTGCCCATGGATTAATGAGTAATTCATAAGCTCCGGCTTCTCCTTGTCTATCAGGATTACCTGCATGTAGATGAATAGTTAATAGTGTTAAGAATGTTAAACTTAATATTTTGTAAAATTCTCTTTTCATAATCTTGTTTTTTTTGAAAATCGGTTGAGAAATCATTATAAAATTTCTCAACCGAATCTTTACTATTATTATAAGCCTGAAGGATCAAATTTACGTGCAACGCCAAACCATTTGATAATCTTTTCTGCACCGGTATCAGGTTGCTCAACATGAATCAAATATGCACCACTCGCAATTGGTACTCCTTTGAAATTTGTTAAATCCCATTCTATATCTGGTGAAATTTGCTTTTCAGATAAACCTCTTGTTACATCTTTTATAACGATTGGTTTTTCATCTCTCTTATACTGTTTAATAAACTTTCCGTCAATTGAAAAAATGGTTACGTTACATCTTGGTGGAAGATTTGTAATTTTTACAATATTGCTAAACTGACTTGTTTCGTAAGATGAAAATCCATAATAAGGATTAGGAACAACATTGATATCTCTCATTGCATCAACATATTCATCTTTCTTTTCTACAGTACCGGCTTGTTGATCATCAATTTTAAATCTATAAAGATTGTGTCCTTGATTTTCGTTTGTACCTGTTTCTACCTGGTAAGGATTTCTAACTCTTAAGCTAACTGTTAAATCATTAGGAATTAACCCATTTGGCCCGCTTCCTAATGGATTCAATCTTGTATTATTTAATAACATAGGCATTGAGCACCATGTTAAATTATCTTTTATTATATTCACGTATCTTGTTGGAGTCGTTTTGGCATTCAAGATATCTGCTCTGATTTTTTTGCAGGAATCATAAGCAGTTCGTGTAACATATATATAATGATGACCTCCTAATACAACTGCAATAGGATCCCTTCTTATATCAAATCCACAACCATTGATTCCAATTTGATTGGAAGGATTCCACATAAGGTCATTGCCGGTTCCAATAGAATCGACAAGACAATCTTTAATGAAACTTTCTGCAGAATAAAATGAATTTTCTCCGAAGAAAATATTTAGTCTTTTACCTGACTCTACATCAATAGCATATCCCGGGAACCATCCCATGCCCGTTAAATCACGTCCGGCTGCGTCTTTTTCTCCATCCGGATCTGCTTTACCATCACCATCATTGTCATTTTTCCCAACTGATTTAAGTGATTCCTTTACTTGAAAATTCTTGGCGCCACTTATTGGGTTAATATCAGTCTCTGGTATTATATTATTTCTATTCCATGTCTCAATGACTACGCATCTTGACCACTTTGATTTATCAGAGGTAAAAACTATGTCAACGTTATTCAAGTCTGCCAACTTCATTCCTGAAGTTGCTGTTCTGTTTGTTCCGGAAGTCCAACCTGGTGTTAATGGCAATGTATCTCCGGTAACCATTCTATAAGGGTACCAGGAACCTATTAAATTTGTTTGATTTCCCAATTTTGCATACAACCCATTTGGATCTAAAGCGCGTAAAGTATTAGGGGCTAAATCAGTTTTAATAAAGTTTAATAATGGATTTCCATCATTATCAAATTGGGAGATAAACCATTTAGTCCCATTGTTATCCTTGTAATTTAATTCCAGACCACTTCCAATAATACCATTCGTTTCCAATGGTTCTTCACCGGCATCCGGAATTTGTCCATTCGTAATCGATATTCCTAATTGTCCAATAACTTGTTCAGTAAATTTACTAATGTCGCTATTAGATTTAATCGAAATGGATGGATCAGTAATTCCGGTTAAGGTCCAGAATGCAGTAGTTTCCAGTTTTTTATCAGATAAATTTGCATCTGTAAATCGTATTTCATATTCTCCATTTTTAACTTTTAATGGATTTACGATTTTGATCTCAACTGGTCCTGCTCCCGGTTTATAAGTAATTTTATTATCGAAAGAACCATTTAAGATCTTATCATACATATCATCTTTTAATCTTAAAAAAGTTTCTCCGGTTCCAATACCATCATTTCTAGTAATTTCAACACCATCACCGTATTTGGATTTGACAAGTTCAAATCTTTGAGGTCTTGGAATTGCAGTATATGGTCTTCCATCACCGGCAGGTCCAAGGTTAAGTCTTCCTGCACAATAGGGCATTCTTTGTCCTGTTGTATTTTTTACATCAAATTCTTCATAACTGTTATATGCATACGCTAAAACTATATAAAAATATTTCTTATGATTTATCAATTGTTTATTCAATCCGGTTGCAAATGCGTCTTCCTTTATAGTAAAGCTGTATTTCGTTCCTTTGTCTGTACCTTCCACTTTAAGTACTGGGGTGTAAACCAAAGGATGAGTAGGACTAGAAAATG
Source organism: Saprospiraceae bacterium (assembly GCA_013140975.1). Taxonomy (GTDB): domain Bacteria; phylum Bacteroidota; class Bacteroidia; order Chitinophagales; family Saprospiraceae; genus Vicinibacter. The sequence continues at coordinate 27,343 of JABFRV010000109.1, read as the reverse complement.
GGTTTTTTGTTGGTACCCAATTGTATAACTTTAATACCTTGTTTTTTAGGTCAACATTGAATATTTCACGCATTCTTTGCGGATCTGCAATATTGGCTTCTGTTATAGAAGTATTTTGATCTGCTACCTGAAAGATTCTATATCCTTCAAATCTATAAAGGCTATCAACATTAGGTGGAAACCCTATGCCTACTTCTTGATATTTTTCATTAAAATTATTGGAACCTTCCGAATTACTTAATAGCATTATTAATTCCTGATCTAATTCTACAAAGTCTACATTAGGAGCATCTGGTCCATCTTTTAAATCAAAACAATTGTCAAATAGATCCTGACATAATTGGTCTGCCTTTAATAAGTCATCCAAAGAAGGACATGGGTATGTCTGTGCTGGAACCCAGGGAACTCCTATGATCAATTCGTTTTTTGCACCCGGTAACAGTGTAAGTGGTCCGGTAGATTGTATGGTTCTTCTATCTCCTTCACCTGCATTTCCGGTACACATGCTCCATCCAGTAGCGTCATCAGGAGCTCCGGAAAATGCATAATTGGTTATGTTTGTACTTCCCGGATTATATCCATTTCCTCCTATAGTTAAAGGCGTGTTGTCCAACCATATTGCTCTCATATAATTGTAAAATTCTGATGAAGCTGATGGATCAAATGTAGCTTGTGGATTATTTCCTCCAAGTCCTCTTCCGTTATAATACATAAAGTAACTCATTCCTAGTTCGAATCCCAATGTATCTAAAGGACCTCTGAAATAATCAATTCCAAGAATTGGAATATCAGTGCAATATGTATTTACAGATTGATCACAGGTACAACCATTACTACCATCGGTAGCATCAATATTATAAATATACATTAAATCTCTTTTTCTTGGTCTGCTGGTTCCTGAAATTAATTTTCCTGTACTTGTAGTGTCACAACCTATATAATCATCACTATAACATCCAAGATCCGGGTCAATCCACATTGCAAAATAACAGTCCCTTATTTCTTGAGGTGCTCTGTTTACAAGTTTATATCGCTGAAAAGTCATATCATTCAACTCGTCTGCAGTTCTGAACGAAAATGCTTGAACCTGAATCTCCATACGAATCGCTTCTCCTCTTGAATTTGTATGAATTCCTCCGTTATCATTGTAAATCCAAAATATCATATCATCCGGATATAGATCATTTCGACAACCCGCAATATCTATAGTCGGATATTCGCCAAGTTCAGGTTCATACGCTTTATTATTATTTTTATCATTGAATAAAGCCAATCCTGCCCTCGTGTCAGGTAAAGGAAACTTATAGAATCCTTCAAAGTATTTATTTCCTCTGCAAGGAAAATATTTTATATCATCTGGAATTTGATCTACACTTAAAGGTGCTCCGTTATTAGCGGCATAATCTCTTATTAAATTACGAATATTCGCACCTGATACTCTGAAAAATCTATCCCAATCCAAACAGGTTTTAGTTGAAGCTTCTCCTAAATCTGTAAGTGGTCCCGGCCAACAATCATTGGCAGTTGCAGATCTATACGTTTGTCCCATTAACTTCAAAGCTCCTGCCGGATCTAATCCTCCAACCCAAACACCTCCTGCAAACAGCGATGAAACTTCTTGTTTGCCTGAGCCAGCTTCTATCTTCGGAACAATATATCTACCTTTAGCTTGGCCTGCATTATCATTCCAACAATCGCCTCCATTTAACAATCTGGCTCTAACATTATTGACATCCTGATCAATCTGTTTCGTAGCCGGAGCACAATTTTCTCTTGGTGATAATACCGTACTACTATTTTTTTCTTTTATTCCTTCTTTTTTCTGTGGTCGGGTGGCCCATGATGTTCCAACAGATAAAAGAAATGCAATGATTAAAAAATGTATTTTTTTCATATTGTAAAACTTTAACAGTTATTTTCTATTATTAAAAACTAAATACTGCACCTACGAAAATTCTTCTTGGCAGAATAAAATTCCCAGGGTTAAGTAAAGCCCAATTATAAGCATCTAAGAAGAAATCTATATTCTCAGCGCCAAAACTAGATGTATTATTAATGATTTCATTTTTTCCTCTTGATGAGCTAAGATAACCATCATCCTTGGCATCTCCAGATCCACGATATAAACCAATTACACTACGTGTATCTAAAAGATTCTGAACTCTGAAATAAACATTTAGCCCGTAATTTTTATTGGGATTATTGGTTAATCGAATATCTCGATCCAATCTTAAATCAATATTGAAGTTCCACGGTAATCTGGCACTATTGATATCTCCTCTATACCCGGATCCATCAAATCTAATTACTGTTAATCCTGGTGAATAAGGTCTTCCTGACGCAGTTGATAATAAAATATTTAAGCCTGTATTTGCAAAAATATCTTTACCAGCAATTCTAGGTCCATTGTATTGTTTTCCGGAACCATATCTGTAATCTGCGGTAAATGCAAATCTGTGTCTCTCGTCATAAGTAAATGGAAAAATATTTCGAATATTAATTCCTCTTCCTGTTAATCCATTTTGAGAATTAGGATCAGATCCTGTTCCATCTGCAAATTGTAAGGTATACGCAGCATTAAACATTAAGTTATTTACTCTTCGTAACTCGTAACTAAAATTAAATCCTTTCACTGTTCCAAAATCAAGGTTACGATATGTATTATAAGATCCAATAGTCGCTACCTTAGCCAATGTTGTAAATTGAATCATATCTCTTAACTCATTGTAATATGCCGACATATTCAAAGCTGAGTTGTCAGTAATTTTTTGTTGAAATCCAACTTCATAATCAATTTTTCTTGATGGTCTTAAGCTTCCATTTCCGGATGGTGTTCTTCCTGAAAGATCGAAATAATAATATTGTAATGGAGAAACAAATTGATTTGAAGTAGGTCTCTGAACCAAGATATCGTAGTGTGCATAAAAATTCGCAGCATCAGAGATAGGGAAAGAGAAAGCTATTCTCGGCATCCAATTTATCTGTGGCTTATAATCTTCAAACGACTCATTGATGTTAGATTCTGTAAAAGTGGAACTACGAATATTTCTTTCTTTTTCATCTTCTCTGAGAAATGCAGGATAAATAAGATTGCTTTCTCCAAAAATAGCAAGTGAGTTATTCGCCGGAGTTCCATTCGCAAAATACCATTGATCGCCATTTCTATATGCTTTAACGCTTGAAGATCCTTCACCGTTGACATAAACTTTGTAGTCATCTTCAATTGTTGATGGTTTTGGTATCTGTTTATTATCATGAAAAGTTTTAGCTCCTTGTATGGCATGCAATGAATAAGGGTCTCTAAGAACTTTGGTATTTGCATCATAATAATCAACCCTGCCACCGACTCTGAATATTATATCCTTATAAATAAATTTATCACCAATAAATCCGGCTGCATAAATAGGTGAGAAAGGAGCTACTTCATATGTTCGATTACCATTTGCATCCTTTTTCAAAAAGAAATCTTCAAATTTTGTTCCTCTGCTTAGTTTGTTGCCTAAATAATCATAACCATTATAACCAATAATACTTTGCTCAGTTAATTCTGTAGGCGAGAACATTGAAAGACTTAATTTATCAGGACTTACTCCATCGATATTCACATATACTTTTTCAAGTCTGGATTTGGCACCGGGATCAGTTGAATCAGGAAAAATCACATCTCGTAATGATTGGTAAAATTTTGCCCCTTCTGCCGGAGAAGATAAATTACAAAATATAGCTCTGCCAAGACTATCATAACCACAGATGTTAAGAGTATCAAGTCCAATGATATGTTGATTGGCATATAATCTTCCAATTGTCCATAAATTAAATGGTCTAACAGTATAACTTCTGAATACTGACTGTTCTAACTGGATTCCAAACTGAATATTATGTCTTCCCTTTTTAGATGAACCTCCTGGCAAAAAGTCAAATCCACTTGTTATGAGCATATTCATTAAGTCATTGTCAGATTTGCTGTAATTGTTAAACACAGAACCAACATTAGCAGCTAATCCAGTCCAGGTTGAATTAAAAGAATTGGATACTCTACTATTAGAAGCAAAATAAGAATCTAAATTAAAAGCATCTTCAGGTAGGATTTTATTAAAATTAGCCCAAATTGGATTTCTAGAATTATCTCCATTAAAACCAAATACTAGTGGTAAAAATCCTGTATGAATCTGGTTTTCGTTTCTTGTTTCTATCCATCTTCTATCAAAATTTCCTACATATCCGTAATCAAAAAATCTGTCTTGATGTCTGAAATCCTGAGATAATGCTTTTCTGTTTTGATAACCTAACTGAATAGTATAATAAGCATTTTGAAGTACAGATAATTTACCGTCGCCTGTGTTCTCTTTATTCTCTTGATCAAGTGATTTTAGATCTACTAATTTACCCAATCTATGTCTTATCCTTAGATTTCCTCTAAGTGTCTGATTATCAGAAACCGGATTATTAACCCAATTCAATAATCTCCATGTTCCATCACCTATATAATTATCTCCAGGTACAAAACGATCGTCAACATTAGAATACGTTCCTGATAAAGTGAAATCAACATTTGTACTTGGCTTCACATCTAATTTTGCTGTAAGATCAATCGCTCTTGCTCTATTATTTAGGTTTGCTTTTTCTAAGTTTACATCATCTCCTTCTTTTAAGAAAAATGCATTGGTAGTCGGTGCCCCATTGAATAATATAATGGGATCTGCACTTAATCTTTCAATTGTTGATCTGGATGCATAATACTGACCAAAAGCAGGTGGGTTGTCATCTTTGTTTTCAGTAAATTGGCCGGATAATCTAAATCCAACTACGGATCTTCCATCCTTCTTGTATATTGGACCACTCACATTTGCATTAATAAAAGTATATCCATATGGATCTAATCCATTGGAAGTTTCACCTTCAATATTACCGGCGAACTTACTTGATGGTCCCCTTGTTGTTAAGCCAATTACTCCTCCGGTAACATCACCATATTGAGGGTCAAGTCCTCCTTTAATTACATTTATCTCCTCAATATCTGCAGCAGAAGGTAATCTTCCATTAACTCTGACACCATCCAAGAAATAAACAGTACCATCTGTTCTTCCTCCTCTGATATTTACGTCGCCTCCGTTTACACTGGATGTTCCTGATACAGTTGCCACGATATTGTTAATATTTCTTGTTCCAATTTTATCAATTTGTTCTGAGGTTATGTTAGTAGCGTTTGTTGTATTATCCGTTTCAATAATCGGCTTCTTCCAAACTATTTCAACTGCTGTCAACTCAACAGAACTTTGAAGGGTAACGTCAACCTTAGTTGCTTTCCCGGAATTTATTGTGATACCATTTATGGTTGTTTTATTTCCCGAATAAGAAACCTCTATATTATACTTTCCGGGGTCAAGAGCAATACTATAATTGCCATCAAAATCAGTTGCTGCCCCGGCAACAAAATCTGTTCCTTTAAATACTTTTACTCCTGCGCTTATTAAAGGTTCGTTAGTACTTTTATCTATAACTGTCCCATACATTTTAGACTGCGCTGACAAGTTTAATCCCAATAAACAGATTACTGCAATTATCGACCACTTGAATAAATTCATAAGTTGAAATTTTGTTGGTTTTACAAAAAAAGTCTGCAATGTTAAGCAAATCTTAAAAATTATTAAACCAATACTATACGATTTATCAATTCCATTTAAGACAGCACTAGTCCTATTTATTAAATTTTTATGTAAAGAATTATAAATCATAGTATAAAATATGTTTAATTATTTTAATGTGTAAAAATTGATTTTAAAAAATATAGAAATTTTTACTTTCTCTGTTCTTCTAAGTCTCTTAAAAACAATATTGGAACGCTATCTTCGTTCCCAACGCTGCTTTTTAACCTAATTTTTTAGAAGAATAATAGTTAACTTACTTATTTTCAGGCCATTGTGAAAGTATTGAGCTGGCAATTGCCAATTTAGACTCAACCGTCCATCCAGCAATATGTGGCGTTACTATCACCTGAGGCTTATTCATCAATTGTTTAAATACACTTTGTTCTTCCTCGGAAAACGAACTGGGCTTTTCATTCTCAAATACATCCAGACAAGCTCCTAAAACCTTTCCTTCCTCAATTCCCTTTATCAGATCCTTTGTATTTACAACCATTCCCCGGCTGGTATTTACAAGGTAAAAAGGCTTGATCATTCTATTTATCAATTCAGAACTGAAAATGTGAAAATTTTCAGGCATATACGACACATGATAGCTAATAATATCAGAATCATAAATGCCGCTCAAATCGCGAATGACTTCAATATTATTAGCATCATTTACCGGTGTTACGTATTTATCATATATCTTAATCTTACAATCAAATGCACTTAATAATTGTGTAAAACGTTTGCCAGTATGCCCATATCCAATGATCGATATTGTTTTTCCTTTAATCTCGATTCCACGGTTTTCTTCTCTATTCCATTCAAATTTACGGAGTTCCAAATTTGCTTTAAGAATGTTTCTAAAAAGGCACAAAAGCATGCCCAATGCATGTTCTGCTACAGCATTACAATTGGCTTCAGGGCTTGTTATTACTTTTATTTTTCGCTTCGACAATTCATTTAAGTCCAGTATTTCCTTGCCTGATCCGAGCCTGGCTACACAAGCTAAATGTGGTGCACTATCGATTAATAGCTTATTTACTGGATTTCTGGTATTTACAATGAGGCCCTCATAAGAATGTATAAGGGCTAACAAAGAACTTTGAGAAATATCATTGAATATATCGACCTGATGACCAAGCGCCGTTAAGCCATCAACCAAATATTGATGTACCGAGTCACAAATCAGTATTTTCATGTATTAATAACAATACATGCATTGAAAGTTACAAGAATTGAAAAATATTATTATTGAGCAGGTGCTGCAGGATCGGGTACAATAGGAGCTGCTTCTATCCCGGCTGTTCCTGTCCCGGATAATACTGCAGCTATTATGCAAAGTATAAATAAAGCCGCAGCAAGGTACCAGGTTAATTTCTCAATAAAATCCGCTGAACCTGCGGCTCCAAACATTTGTGTTGCGCTAGCACCGCCAAAGGTTGAATCTACACCTCCTCCTTTTGGATTCTGTATAAGAACTACACCCATTAATAGAATACAGTCTATGGCAATTAATATCGTGATTAGATTCAGCATTTTCTTAATTTTTAAGCTTATCAATAAGGGCGGCAAAGATAGCCTTTTTTTCGGGAAATTGTATGGTCAATTTTTCATACATAGCCTTTGCTTCGCGAACATATCCTTGTTGGGCTAATAATGAAGCTAATGTCTCGGAAATAGGGGCCATAATTGTCGGCTCGACAGTTGTAAATTTTGAAGATACTGGAACTGAAGATGGTTCATTTTTTGATCCGATTGGAACCGAAGATGGATTATTAGGCTCTGCTTTTATTTTTGATTTATTGGCAATTGGTGAAGCTGGTATATTTTTTAACCAAAGGTGAAAATCAGAAGCAGGTGTATAAATGGAATTTTTTGCTGTTGTTGTAGATAATGTTGTTGTGACTGATGTTGTTGTTGTTAATTCTGAGTCATCATTCGTACTCACCGATCTTTCTTCAATAGTATTTTCTATCGTTAAAGGTTGAATAATTACTTTTTCTTCGCTAATAATTTTATCATTTTCTGAAACATCTAAAGAATAAATTTCTGAAGAAGTTTCAACAAGAACAGGTGCAATTACATCTGATGTTTCTTGTTGCAAATCAAATTTTCTCTCTCTAAGATTCCATTGTTGAGAAAGTATATAACTCTTATCTTGTATGTTACTTGAATTCATTTATCAATTTATCACCAATTTGAAAAAGCAGCATTAAAAATATCCTCCAGAATCAATTTATTTAAATTACTCAGAAGTGTTGTTTGAACATCATTAAAATTCTGATTTGCACTAAAATCTTCGAATTTGGAAAAATCCTTAGTCCAGTTCCCTTTTTCATTTAACAAATTCGTGCATTGAATTTTTATACCAATAGTCACTCTGTTTATTGCGTTGCTTTGACCTGCAACTGGTGCAACTGATTCTACACTAAAGCGAGTAACAGAACATTTAAATTGTAAATCTGCATTTGTATTTTTTACAGATAATCGCGTATCTCTTCGGATTTTATTGCTAAGGGCATAACCAAATTCTGCGGCATAATTTGGCGGGGCTGATCCTGTAATATCTTCTACGTTTTCAACAAAAAAAGTGGAGAGCTCAGGGTCGATGCTTATGCCTTTAAACGAATAACAAGAAAGAAGAGAAAATATTACTATTCCAATGAATCCAATTCTCATAGCTCTATATCATATTGTTTGATCTTGCGATATAAAGTTCTTTCAGAGATACCCAACTCTTCTGCCGCATCTTTCCGTTTTCCATTATATTTTTTCAATGCCTTTGTGATAAGTTCTTTTTCCATATGATCCATGGATAAAGGTTCTTCCATAACTTCAACAGGTTCAAAATCTTCATTTTTCTTGGTTAGAATAACCGGTTGAATATTTGAACTTTCCATTTCAGGACTTAAATTTCTTCCCGGACTCCAGTGGCCAGATGAATTCATTCCATTATCTGTTACTACAGACATTGCAGGCATATTCTCCATAGTAGGAGGCATCTGAAGGTCATTGGTTTGCACCATTTGTATAAACAGATTTTTTAACTGATTGAGATCTTTTTTCATATCATATAAAAGCTGATATAAAATTTCTCTTTCGTACATTCCTGAATCTGATTTATCAATTCGATTTATTGCAGGGAAAGACGTTGAATAAATATCTGGTATAATTTTTAAAAGATCTTCCGTGTTGAGCAATTTTTTATCTGAAAGAACGGAAAGTTGTTCAACTGCATTGCGTAATTCTCTAATATTTCCAGGCCAGCTATAATTTTTAATTAATTCCTGACAAGACTCGTCTAATTCAATTGGAGATGTTCTATATTTTTCAGCAAAGTCCTGCGCGAATTTTCGAAAGAGTATCATGATATCTTCTCTTCGCTCTTTCAGTGACGGCACTTTAATTGGAATCGTGTTTAATCTAAAATATAAATCATCTCTGAAACGTCCAACTCTTACTCTCTCTAATAAATTCACATTCGTAGCAGCAATAATTCTCGTATTGGTTTTTAATACTTTGGACGAACCTACACGAATGAATTCTCCTGACTCTAAAATTCTTAATAAATATGCCTGCGTGTCTTGTGGCATTTCTCCAATCTCATCTAAAAATATAGTTCCACCATCAGCTGTTTCAAAATAACCCTTTCTATCCGCAGTGGCACCTGTAAACGAACCCTTCTCATGTCCAAATAATTCAGAATTTATAGTACCGGGTGGAATAGCCCCACAATTCACTGCAATAAAAGAATTGTGTTTACGTGGACTCAGACTATGTATAACTTTAGAGAAAACCTCTTTCCCTGATCCACTTTCACCATTAATTAAGACAGTTAGATCAGTTGCAGCAACACGAATTGCTGTATCAAGAGACTGATTTAATTTCTCTGATCGGCCATAAATACCAAATCTTTGTTTAATTGCCTGTACACTTTCCATAATTAAGCAGTAATTGTTCCGTGAAGTGTTGCACTTGAAGCTGAATCTACTTTAACTGTAACATAATCCCCTGGTTGATAGTTTCCCTTTTTATTGAAAACGATCATTTTGTTTTGAGAATTTCTACCTTTAAACATGTCTTCTGATCTTTTAGAATTTCCTTCTATAAGAACTTCAAAAGTTTTTCCAATATCTGCTTGATTGTGATGATGGCTGAGTCGATTTTGCAAGCGAATAATTTCGTTGAGTCTTTCTTTTTTTATTTCCAGAGAAACGTCGTCTTTGTATTTCTTCGCCGCCGGAGTTCCGGGTCTTTCAGAATAAAAAAACATATAGGACATACTGTAATTAGCAAGTTCCATTATGCTTAAAGTTTCTCTATGATCTTCTTCAGTTTCAGTACAAAATCCTGTTATAATATCTGATGAAATAGCGCATTCAGGAATTATTTTATGAATTGCAGAAACCCGATCGAGGTACCATTCTCTGTCATATGTTCTGTTCATCAATTCAAGAATTCTACTGCTTCCTGATTGAACCGGTAGGTGTATATAATTACATATGTTATTATACTTTGCCATCGTGTATAACACTTCATCCGTTATATCTTTTGGGTGTGAAGTTGAAAATCGAACACGAAGTTGGGGATTCACTTTAGCTACCATTTCTAACAAATGAGCAAAGTTGGTAAGTTCATTTGTTTCCGGATTAACCCATTTATATGAATCTACATTTTGTCCAAGCAAAGTAACTTCTCTATATCCTCGTAAATATAAATCCTCTGCTTCTGCAACAATAGTGTATGATGATCTTGATCTTTCTCTTCCTCGTGTAAAAGGAACTACACAAAACGAACACATATTATCACATCCTCTCATTATTGAAATGAAAGCTGTAACTCCATTCTCATCAAGGCGCATTGGAGCGATATCTGCATATGTTTCTTCTCTGGAAAGAAAAACATTTACGCCCTTATCGCCATCATCTGCTTTCTTTAAAAGATTCGGTAAGTCTCTATAAGAATCAGGACCTGCGACAATATCAACCAATTGTTCCTGTTCCAGAAATTTGGCTTTAAGTCTTTCTGCCATACAGCCCAAAACTCCGACTACAAGTTCTGGTTTATTTTTTTTAAAGGGTTTGAACTCTTTTAGTCTTTTGCGGACTGAGTCTTCTGCCTTTTCCCTAATAGAACAGGTATTGATAAAAATCATATCCGCTTCCTCTATATTACGGGTAGACTGTATGCCTTCTTGTGCTAAAATAGAGGCAACGATTTCAGAATCTGAAAAATTCATCTGACAGCCATAGGATTCTATATAAAACTTTCTACCCGTACTACCGGGTAAGGTAAGGTCCAGATTGACAGCTGATCCCTGCAGTTCTTCAGGTAATAATTCCTGGTGTTGAGTAAGATTCGAATCCATAGCTCTTTGAAAAGCCCTATTTTAATTAAAGCGGGTTGCAAATTTAAGATATAAAAACGGGATGTCAAAATGTCAGTTTGACTTAATAAATTAGAAATTTCCTTATATAAAATTTTCATATTTAAAAAGTCTTAAAAAAGAGAAGATTAGGTCAGATAAGAGTAAAAAACCTGAATATCTTTGCGGAAATTTCCGCATGCCTAAAGACAGCTCCATCAAATCCGTCCTGATTATCGGGAGTGGTCCTATTATTATTGGCCAAGCCTGTGAATTTGATTATTCTGGTACACAGGCTTCCAGATCTCTTAGAGATGAAGGAATTGAGGTTAGTTTAATTAACTCAAACCCGGCCACCATAATGACTGACCCTGTGAGTGCAGATCATATATACTTATGGCCATTGACTGTGGAAAGCATCATTAAAATTCTCGAAGAAAGAAAAATTGATGCGGTTTTACCTACAATGGGTGGTCAAACTGCTCTTAATCTGGCTATTGAAGCAGAAAAGCAAAAGATTTGGGAAAAGTATAATGTAAAAATGATTGGGGTTGATGTTGATGCCATCGAATTAACCGAAGACAGGGAAAAGTTCAGAGCCCACATGGTTAAAATTGGCGTGGGCGTCGCTCCTTCCAAAATCGCAAATTCGTTTCTCGAAGGAAAGGAAGCTTCTCAGGAAATTGGATTTCCTTTAGTAATAAGACCCTCTTTTACTTTAGGTGGAACAGGAGGTAGCTTTGTTCATAAAGCAGAGCAGTTTGATGATGCTTTACGAAGAGGACTAGATGCGTCACCTACTCATGAAGTATTGGTCGAAAAAGCTGTACTAGGATGGAAAGAGTATGAACTTGAGTTACTACGGGATAAAAATGATAACGTAATTATAATTTGTACCGTTGAGAATCTTGACCCTATGGGAATTCACACCGGGGATTCTATTACTGTTGCGCCTGCAATGACCTTGTCAGATACAGGATTTCAAAAAATGCGCGATGCAGCGCAATTGATGATGCGATCAATTGGAAATTTTGCCGGCGGATGTAATGTTCAATTTGCAATGGATCCGCTTAACGAAGATCTTATTGCAGTTGAAATTAACCCTCGTGTTAGCAGATCTTCAGCATTAGCAAGCAAAGCAACCGGATATCCGATTGCGAAAATTGCTGCAAAACTTGCGTTAGGTTATACATTGGATGAATTATCCAATCCTGTTACAGGCACTACCAGCGCTCTCTTCGAACCTGCTTTAGATTATGTAATCGTTAAAATGCCGCGATGGAATTTTGAAAAATTCCTCGGCGCTGATACCAGGCTGGGACTTCAAATGAAGTCTGTAGGTGAAGTAATGTCCATTGGAAGGTCTTTTAATGAAGCCTTGCAAAAAGCATGTCAATCATTAGAAAATGACAGGATGGGATTGGGTGCTGATAAAAAAGAATGGTTTAACACACAAGATATTCTTGAACGACTTGAAAAAGTAAGTGATGATAGAATTTTTAGAATGAAAGATGCACTGCGTCTGGGCGTTCCGGAAAAATCGATTCAAAAGTTAACCGGAATTGATCCTTGGTTTATTAGAGAAATAAAAAAACTTGTTCAGATGGAAGAACAGGTTCAGAGATACAATGTGCCGGATGATCTTCCTCATGATTTTTTTATTGAGTTAAAAAAGAATGGATATTCTGATGCACAGATAGCCTGGTTAATGCGCATTGAAGAGAAAGATGTTTTGAAATATCGAAGAAAGCTAGGTATTAAAAGAGTTTATAAAAAAGTAGATACCTGTGCAGCTGAATTTGACGCAAGTACGAATTATTATTATTCAACTTTCGATCAGGAAAACGAATCGGTAAGAAATGAGAATAAAAAAAGAATTATTGTCTTGGGTTCAGGACCAAACAGAATCGGACAAGGAATCGAGTTTGATTACTGTTGTGTTCATGGTGTTCTTGCTATTAAGGAATTAGGCATGGAAGCCATCATGGTGAATTGCAATCCTGAAACCGTTTCTACTGATTCTGATATTGCGGATAAATTATACTTTGAGCCGGTATTCTGGGAACATCTTGAGGAAATCATTGATCATGAACAACCTGATGGTATCATTGTACAACTCGGTGGACAAACTGCATTAAAGTTGTCAGAAAAAATTCATAAGAAAGGGATTCCTATTGTCGGTACTTCATACGATAGTATGGATATAGCTGAAGACAGGGGAAGATTTTCAGATCTATTGAAAGAAATGGATATTCCTTATCCGAAGTATGGAGTTGCAGCCGATGCAGATGAAGCACTTGCTGTTGCTAAAAAAATTACCTATCCTGTTTTGGTAAGACCTTCCTACGTTCTTGGAGGACAAAGAATGCGAATCGTCATTAATGATGAAGAACTTGAAAGACATGTATTAAATATTTTTAAACACATGCCTGACAATCGTGTTCTGATTGATCAATTCTTAGAAAGAGCCAAAGAAGCGGAAATTGATGCAATATGTGACGGAGATGAAGTTCACATCATGGGAATCATGGAACATATAGAACCGGCAGGAATACATTCAGGAGACAGTTCTGCAGTTCTTCCAACATATAGTCTGAGTCAAATCGCTATTGATACAATGATTGAATATGCTAAAAGAATTGCATTCAAATTAGAAATAAAAGGATTAATAAACATCCAGTTTGCGATTAAAGGCGATCAGGTATATGTCATTGAAGCGAATCCTCGCGCATCCCGAACTACACCATTTATTGCTAAAGCATATGAGGTTCCTTATTTAAATATTGCATCTAAAGTGATGCTTGGAACACATAAATTAAAAGACTTTAATATTGAACATAAGCTGAAGGGCTACGCAATAAAAGTTCCTGTTTTCTCTTTCAACAAATTTCCCGGAGTCGATATTAGCCTTGGTCCTGAAATGAAATCAACAGGAGAAGCCATAGTTTATATTAAAGATCTATATGATCCTTACTTTAGAGAATTGGATGCTAGAAGGAATATGTATTTGACGAGATAATTTCTTTCAGTGGCGGGTCGCGGGTCGCGAGTTTCTTTCTACACTTTTAAATTATCGTTTGCAGATTGCAATTTGATCGTTTTAATTTGATTATTGTATGTTTGTATTTGAATTTATTTTTAATCTTTAAGTTTAGTTTTTAGCATTGTATTCTGTTTCATCAAAAAATGTAATCAAGTCTTTTCAAGGTGGAAAGAAAATTAAGTTTCCGGATATAAGCCTGGAAAAAGGAAAGGCTCTGCTAATTCATGGACCTTCCGGATGTGGAAAAACTACGCTATTACATTTACTTGCAGGATTAATTCTACCAGATGAAGGTTCTATTCTAATTGAAAATACTGAACTTCAGAAATTGTCAAGTTCGGAAATTGATGCATTTCGTGGAAAAAATATTGGTATCTGTTTCCAGAAACCCGTTTTTATACGTTCGTTAAATGTCCTTGAAAATTTATTAATGACACAGAAGCTCGCGGGTGTTCCCGGCGATAAAAAAATATGTTTGGAAATTTTAGCTGAGCTCGGGCTTGAAAAAGTTTCACAACAAAAAACCAATTCTTTATCCCAAGGTGAACAACAAAGACTTGTATTTATTAGAGCTTTGCTTAATCATCCGAAGTTAATTCTCGCGGACGAACCGAGTTCTTCGCTTGATGATGAAAATACTTCAAGACTAATGGAGTTAATGTTAAGTCATTCTAAGACACATGGATCTAGCCTTGTTGTTGTAAGTCATGATGAGAGAATAAAAAAATTCTTTGACACCAAAATTTCACTGCTATGAGTTATCTGAAATTGGTGTGGAAAAATATATGGCTACATCCTTTGAGAAGTATGTTTAACATAATTCTTCTGTCCATTACCATTGCATTAGTAATTATTTTATTATTAATCAATAAACAATTTGGTAATCATCTTGGAAAAGAAAGTGAAGGAACTGACATCATACTTTGTGCGAAGGGATCTCCTTTACAATCTGTATTGTGTAATATATTTCACATTGATGCACCAACAGGAAATATAACCATCGAACAGATAAAACCTTTCCTTAATCCTGCACATCCACTGATTAAAAAAGCATTACCACTTGCTTTAGGAGACAGTTATAATAACACCCGTATTGTTGGAACAACCTTGGATTATTTTGAAACAAAAAGTATAAATATTCGTGAAGGAAGATTTTTTGAAAAGGATTTTGAAGTAATTCTAGGTTCAGAAATTGCAGACAGAGAAAGAATGCAAATAGGAAGCACCATTCAAAGCAATCATGGTCTCGCAGATCTGGAAGGAGAAATGCAGCATGAGCATCAGTTAAAGGTTGTAGGGATCCTTAAAAAAACAAATTCAGTTGCAGATAAATTAATTTTTACTACAATTTCAACGTATTGGGCAGAACATGAGAAGGGTCATGAACATGATCATGAAGAAGATACTGTTGATCATGTTCACTATAGTACTGTCCTAAGGAATTCCGAGCTTGTAGACAATGATCATGAGATTAGTTCGCTGCTCATCCAATTCAAAGGAAATAATGTACAAAGTTTAAATTTTGGTAGAAGTATAAATGAGAATTTTAAAATCATGGCTGTTAGCCCGCCAATAGAAATTAGTCGCTTATACGAATTAACCAATACTGCAAGTGACTTGTTATACTGGATCGCTATAATTCTTGGAATACTTTCAACTTTTGCTTTATTCATAAATCTCATTCAAGCTCTTCAGGAAAGGCGTCAGGAATTAGCCATCATGAGAATTTCGGGTGCGCAACCAAGTTTATTATTTTTCATACTGATTAGTGAAGGAATAATAATTTGTATTTTAGGAAGTTTTCTAGGATTAATATTGGGTCATGGTTTTTTATATATCGCTTCAGAATACTTTCAATTGGGGTCAAAGTATGGAATCCGTGCAGATGTGTTTTTTAACGAAGAATATTTAATAATTGCGGTGACTCTGCTATGTGGTTTAGTTGCATCGATTGTTCCTGCTATAAGAGCGTACAGGCAAGATATTGTTGAAAATCTAAAGGATTAAATACTCACTTTGAACATTTTCTTCCTATTTAGTTAACTTTTCTTTTCACTGTTTATAAATAACTTTCTCGAATGTAAATTTTTTAAGGGAACATTAATTTATCAGTAAATTTTGTATTATTATGAATTACTTCCAAAATTAATACTGCCGGGTGAACTAAATTTTCAAATTGAATTACTTTTGTTTCTCCTTCATACATAACAAAAGTATTCTTCTCCTTTAAGATTCTTCCAAATAAATCTACCAATCGAATATTTGTCGTTTTATTCGAAATGGTTGAAAATTTTATCTCAACTAAATTCCTATCACTTTTTAATGTACATCCTATATCATTTAAAGTATCAAAACTTAAACGATGATTAAGTACTATTCCTATTTCTTCAATGTTTTTATTATACGCTTTGCTTGAAGTTATTGATTCATCTAATTCTATGAATGAATTGTAATCATTACCTTTCAGTAACTTCTCCAAGCGTTGTAAATTCCTGACTTTAAATATAAGTGTAAATAGTTTGTCATTACTACTGTAAGTAAGGCCTTCTTCATCAAACCATAATTGAGTTATTCTTCCATTCTTTTTTTGGCTTAGACCGAAATTACTATCTTGAAGAGGAAGCTTACCTGCTTCCCAACCAAAATATTGCATTACGCTTTCATCAAACTTCCAACCTGTTTGAAAAGCTTCAATGGAATTGAAATCGGGTGCTGAAATATTTAACTTTAACAATAAATTTCTACTATCTAACTCCATATTACAATTAAAAATTAATTCAGAATTGCTTCTGATTGTTGGACTCTTTTTACATTCCTGATCTGCATGTCTAAAACTTCCAATTTTAACCGCTGTAAAATTTACTTCTTTAGCTTTCTTCGAAAAATCTAATAAAACTGAGTCCTCCTGGGGAATATTCCACACATTTTGAAAATTTTGATTCTTGGAAAGAAGAAAGAAACGCCAAGATCTATTCTTTGTAAATTCACTAATTTCTCCTAATATTAATTTTCTCAATTCAGATACGTCCGCTTGGGTAACACTTTTACTATTATTTACATCCGCAGCAATAAGGTATAACTGCGAACGTATTTTTATTTTATTTAATAAAAAATCATTTATCTTTTTAACATCTATAGATGTTATTCCATTCAAGTGATCATCACTCTTCATTGGAGAGATCTTATAATGAGTTGGAGGTAAATAATTAAAACTATACTCGCTTTCACTTGTAACTTCAATAAGCCTTCCTTCACGAAATAATAAAATGTCGGCAATCACTTTATTGCAATCAAGGTCATTAATTTTACCAAATATTTTTCCCGCATAACATTCGATAGGGCATAATTGATTTACATCAACTATGTTCACATAAGTTTTGCAATAATCTTTATTTCCATTGTTGTCTTCGACCCATAATTCTAATTCTAATTTTAACTCTCTACAATGTTCTTGAGCCTTTATAAAATCATTACAAGTAATACGAATACTTGTTAAACTACTATCGCCGTTAAAATAGAATTTTAAATTATCCCTACTTGTTAGATTGTCTGTACTTCCATTATTAAAATATTGAGCTACTATTTCAACTCCATCAGGACTTTGAAGTAAAACCGTATTTAGCCCTGTCAAACAATAAGGAATAGGTGCAATGCAATCCTCTATTACAAAGCTGGAAATATTACTTGAACTTAAGCCATTGCTGTTTGTCACTTTCCAATATATAACATGCTTTCCAAGTGGATAGTATGCAGAAGCATCGAATGGATTCGTTGGATTCTGTGAAAATGGGTTGTCTATATTCTTTGGAATCTTTCCTGCTTTAAATTCTTCTTTAGAGAGGGGGCCAACATAAATATCATAGCCATTATAAGATCCTTTATTATCTCCATAAAGATCGACTTTATACTCCCATTGTAATTGATCTTCTGATGTAATATTATCCTTCGCGTTAGCAGATAAGCTTAAATAACCGCGATCTTCTTTATCAACTTTTTTAAATAAAATACTATTGCAATGATTCGTATTTATTGTAAGTGTGGGTGCGGTTTGGCTTATGCAATTGCAATTAAATATTATCACTATACAAATTAAATTTATTTGCACTTTTGAAAATATTGCTTGTATAAATAGTCTCATAATTAGAATAAGTTTAAATTATAAAAGTTTTATGTTATATGACTTACTCAAAAACATTGATTTATGATTTTGAATTGAATTTTAATAAATAACTAATTTTACCATCTCTTCAATATCTTGAAATTTTATAGATAAAAAATATAATCCAGGATTGGGGAATAGGGTTTTTGAAAGCGCAATTTTATTGGACCCTTCGGTGATCTGTTTAGTGAATTGCAAAACATTTCTTCCATCCAGAGAAATAATTGTAAGATCAACTTTTTCTGAAGAATTAGCTTGAATGTTCAAAAAAGATATATCGTTAACAGGATTAGGATATACATGAATTCTTCTTAATTTCTGATTCTCAATATCTAAATCTAAAGCACTTATTCCATTCGGTGAAATCGCTTCATTGGTACTAACTGAAGATTCCAAACTGAGGCAATCACTCAATGCACCATCATCCTGTGCTAAAAATTGAATCGAAAAGAGTTCTTCTTCTGGTTGAATAAATATACCATTTACATTGTCCCATGACAATCTCAGGATTCCATTATTAACATTCTCCTTTCCCAAATAATCCTCTCCTAAACTTATTTTTCCACTAGAATAATCTATATATTGCAGGGTGCGAGACTTAAACAGTAAAGTAAATTGTAATCCTTCCAAGTCAATTGGCTGAGTTAATTTAAAACTTACATGAATTAATTCACCTTTATTGAAATTCAAATCTTTTGTAATAAGTTTTGTTCGCAAAATATCTTGTCTGTTATTCAATGCGTCGTAATTAGAGCCCCTGGCATCTCCTGTTACATCACCTAATTTATATCCAATAAATTCAGTTGATTGATATAGATTTGTAGAACTGATATTAATAATTTTTACGTTTGGTGTCTTACAAGGTGAATTTGGATCACTAAAAATGTAATTTTCAGGAACAAAATCCCAAGATGGAACTTTGCTAAACTCACTTTTCGAACCAAGTATTAACCTTCTAATTTCAGCAATATCTGCTGAAGTTATAGAACAACTTTTATTTACATCAGCTGCAAGTAAAATATAGGGATTGATTATCTTACTCTTGCCTAGAATATGTTTTTGTATTTGTACAATATCAGCAGTTGTTACACCATTTAAAAAGTTATCATTTTTATTTACTTTTACTTCATAGGTATGATTAAATTCTAAATCATTAAATTGACAGGGACTTACTGTTGCTTCACCTATTATTTCTCCTTTCTTAAAAAGGCCAATATTTAATGGCGTAATAATTTCATTCTTTATAGTTTTAGCAATGACACTTATTCTTCCGAAAGGACAGGATATTGGGCATATTGACAAGTTATCTTTAATCGTTACGTTTAGATCGCAATAACTTTTATTCCCGACTTCATCTATAAGCCAAACTTGTATTGGAACATCGGCTTCATAACATTTCTCCTTACCATTACTAATAATATCTTCACAACATAATGTTAGCTTATTCTTCTTAATATCATTATTGAGAAAGAATATCATATTACTCGTATCAGAGCAATTATCTGAAGCTTCCTCAATTAAATCGTGTAAACTAATATTTACGCATGATGTACTTGTAATATAATATTCAATTTTTTCTCGTTTGCACTTAATTTTAGGTGGTTTACAATCACTAACTTTAAAAACGAGAACACATTCTCCTTTATTTAGATCATTGTCATAAACCCTAAATAGAATCTTATGAATTCCGATTGGGTAAATACCATTTGCATTGTAAGAACACTGAGCCTGATCTGCAAATGGATTAAAAAATTCAGAAGGTAGTTGTCCTAATACTTTTTGTTTCTTACTTTGACTAGTTGAATATAAATCAAAGCCAAAATAATTACCAATCCCGTCATTGTTAAGGTCAATGAAATATTCCCAACGTAAATCATCTTCCAGCGTATGGTCATCTTTAGCTATTACAGGAATATGAACATGCCCTAAGCATTTATCCTCTTTTATATTCGTACTATCAATCAGGCATTCAGCAGGTTCACAAGCTACAATTGGACCATTTTGAGAATAAATATTATAACAGCTAGCAATAAATATTACTGGAATCAGGTAAAGGATCTTATTTGAGAAATCAATTCTGTTCATTGTTAAGGAAATCATAGGTATCTATAAATTTATTCGTACTTTTTAATTATTAAAAAATGAAAATACGCAAGAGGGCCCAAAATTGAACCACAGATAATAAATTACAATATATCGCAATGCTGTAACCACAAATTCTAAGTTTATTATTAACAACAACACTTACCAAAAGAATCAAGTTTCAAACTTAATTCTTTAAGCAACAATTAAACTCTTCATATTCAAATATTTATAAATATAGGCTATCTATAATATTCGATTTTGAATTTGTGGTAAGACAAATATAACTACATAAATTTAGAAATTGTAAAATACTTTATGAAATAGGTTTTAAATGATCCCAATTATAGGAAGGTTAGGAACTAAACGCTATTTGTTGTGCTATATAATTTACTATAGAATTAAGTATATTCCTTAGAGTTCAAAAATAAAATCTCAAATATTTAATTTCTAAATTAGAGATATGAAAGAAAAAGTTGCACTGTATAACTAACCCCTTACTTTGAATACTTCTCATTCAGACCTTTTACCATTAAATCGGTAATATCACTAGCTGGATCTGAATAATAAATGTTTCCTCCTCTTTCTACGCTAAATATAAAGTTATACTTTTTATCAGCATTTAATTCATTTAGATAAGATGTAACTTTCTGATGCAGCTTCTCGTTAAATTCAGCCATTTCGTCTGTGAATTCTGTATCTAGTCTTTCTCTTCTCTGCAATAAATCACGTTCCATATTTGCCAGCTTTTCCTGTCCTGCTTCTAATTCTTTTCGCGTTAAATTCTGAGCGCTGGCTTGCAGTCTTTCAAATTCAGATTTCAAATTATTTTCCTTGGCTTTTAATTCATTGACAATTCTGTCCTTTTTCTTCTTCATATCTTCTTCTGATTTTTTAAAAAATCCAAGTTGACTTAATAAAGTATCAGATCTAAAATACGCAATCGAAGAAGCAGAATTTACTGAATTAGGAGTTTGAGTTGCGTCAACTTTTGTTTCACTGCTATTCTTTAATGATCTATTCTGAACAAATAAAAATATTATTGCAGCTAAAGAAATGGCATGTAATAGCCAATTTAAATTTTTCATTTCCATTTATATGTAATTAGTTTGATTCTTTAAAATTCGGCATTCCCAGGATAACGTGGAAACGGAATAACATCACGAATATTTGTCATCCCGGTAATAAATAATATTAATCTTTCAAATCCCAATCCAAAACCTGCATGTGGACAGGTTCCAAATCTTCGTGTATCTAAATACCAATACATTTCCTGCGTTGGTATATGCATTTCATTCATTCTTCGCTCCAGATTTTCCAGACGTTCCTCTCTTTGTGAT
This sequence comes from Saprospiraceae bacterium, assembly GCA_013140975.1. Taxonomy (GTDB): domain Bacteria; phylum Bacteroidota; class Bacteroidia; order Chitinophagales; family Saprospiraceae; genus Vicinibacter. The sequence continues at coordinate 5,721 of JABFRV010000109.1, read as the reverse complement.
CCTCCAACAATCTCACCAATTCCTGGGAATAAAATGTCCATTGCGGCAACAGTTGTGTTATCTTCATTTTGCCGCATATAGAACGCTTTAATTTCTTTAGGGTAATTATATAGAATCACAGGCTTTTTAAAATGCTTTTCAACAAGGAATCTTTCATGCTCTGACTGAAGATCAGTTCCCCATTTTTCAATCGGATACTGAAACTTACCTTTTTTATTGGGTGTCGAATTTTTTAGAATTTCGATTGCTTCTGTATAAGTGATTCTTTCAAAATTATTATTCAGACAAAAATTCAGTTTTTCAATCAAGGTAAATTCATTTCTTTCTTGTTGAGGTTTCTGCTTTTGTTCTTCCTGATCTCTTTCGTTTAAAAATGCAATATCTTCTCCGCAATTATCAATCACGTACTGAATAACATACTTAAGCATGTCTTCAGCAAGGTTCATATTGTCATTGATGTCATTAAATGCAACTTCCGGTTCAATCATCCAGAATTCTGCAAGGTGTCGTGGAGTATTCGAATTTTCAGCACGGAAAGTGGGACCAAAAGTATAGACTTTAGACAATGCCATAGCTGCCAATTCAGCTTCTAACTGTCCGCTAACCGTTAAGTTTGTTGGTCTATTAAAAAAATCTTTCTTGAAATCAATTTTTCCATCATCATTACGTGGCAATTTATCAAGAGGCAAGGTTGTTACCTGAAACATCTCTCCAGCGCCTTCAGCATCCGAAGAAGTAATGATTGGTGAATGCAAGTAAAAAAATCCTTGATCATTAAAAAATTTATGAATTGCAAATGATGCTGCGTGGCGTATTCTAAATATTGCACTAAATGTATTCGTTCGAAATCTTAAATGAGCTATTTCTCTTAAAAACTCAAGGCTGTGTTTTTTGGGTTGTAATGGATATACACCCGGGTCTGCATCACCTAAAATTTCAAATTGTGAAACTGTAAGTTCAACCTTCTGCCCGGCTCCCAAAGAAGCTGATAAGTTTCCGGTTGCCTTTATACAAGATCCTACAGTTACTCTTTTGATTTGTGCTTCAGGAAATTTTTCAAAGTCAACAACCAATTGAAGATTGCTCATAGTTGACCCATCATTTAAAGCAATAAAACGATTGCTTCTAAAGCTACGTACCCATCCTAATACTGTAATTTCTTGACCTTCGGGTTCTGTTGTTAAAATCGATTTTAGACTTCGTCTTGACACTTATTGAATTTGACAGCAAAGATAGTTTTTTTTACTTTCTAACCACTAAATTCTCTAAGCCTTCAACTTCATAATAGCAGTGTATTTTCCGATTCTTAATTATGCAATATTTTATTTTAGCTTAATTTGTATGCAATATATGCCATAGGTAAATATGCTATAACTAAATCAAGAGCTATAAACCAAGTTGGTGCAGGTATCATTGTGGCTGCAATGATTCCTCCCACTAAAAAGAATACAGCAACAATTAATCCAAGGCGCATATGATTATTAGCACCGATTTTTATTGCTGCAAAAGCGCCTACCAAGGTGCCAATAGCATGTGCCAAAAATGGCATTAAGAAATGTTTTGGTTCATAAAGATGTATATTAGCTCTTATGCTTTCAACATCATTTACATCAACTCCGGATGGAGGAGCAATAAGGCTACCACTCATTAAAATTATTAAGGAATTTATTGCACCACCAATCAGCAGGCCTGCAACAACTGCAAGAATATTTCGTAATATTGGATTCATGATATTTATTTTTATTACAAAGTTATAATAAAATGACAAATTTTGTATCTAACGTTATTATAGATCTTGGAATTATTATTTCAAATAGTATTTATTCTTTCAAATAAGGCAGTATTACTAAAAGCTCTTTTTAAATGTTGATTATTTAGATCTTCTCAATTTTCTCTAGACAAGACAACATTAAGAATCATCCTAACGTAATTTATTCTTACTTGCTATCAATTCCTGCTCCAGTTGATAAATTCTTTGAGATAAATTGAGAATCAATGTATCTTTGTCTTTTCTTCTGTTGTCCTTTTCTTCAATTAATTTATTAATTACATTTTCATCATAACAAACCTTAGTATTATTCACTTCAAATTGTGTTGAATCATGAATATTATTATGAAAAATATTATTTTCACTGAATCGAAAAAAATCTTCGATGGAGATATTAATTGCCGCAACAAATTTTTCTATAAGGTCTACCTTAGGTTGTACTTCATTATTCTCAATTTTGGATAAAGTTTTAGTATCTATATTGAGAATACGCGCTAACTCTTCTTGCTTACGTCCTTTAATCTTTCTAAGAAGACAAAATCTCTCCCCAACAGAATATTTCTTGTCATTCATAAATTTTACCATTCAAGTTGTAAAAGTAAAAAAATAGGGAGGAATCTGCAAATTATAGGGAAATAAATATTTTTTTACATTGTTAGCTATTCTTATCTTTGTTTACGAAACCCGTTTAAACATTTATAAAGACACTTTTTATTAATTTAAAACACTAATTCATCTATGCATCAAAAAAAATTAATTATCAACCACCGATTCTGATCAATAATTTAATTGATTGTATTACTCCCCTTATCCTTAGCGAGCTAGAAATATGCCTACTATAAGTCAGTATATCTTATACTGATCCTGACACTTTATTATTAATTTATTTTTTTAGAAGTATCGTTACTCGTTACTTTATAAATACCCTTTTACTAAAATTTTAAAACATGAAAAAATTATTTATTATTATATCACTTTTTTTAATAAATCAAACATTATCTTATTCTCAAATACCTGACTGTTTCGATAACAAGTATAGATTTTACTACACAGCTCATGATACATATATTGATTGCCATAGTGTCTCTTCACCTCCATGGTCAAATATCGATGCAGCTTGTGAAAATATCAATTTATCATCAAGAATATTTTTAATAGAAGGTGATCCACACCCAAATGAGTCTATTGACATTAGAATTACATTTCAAGCTGGAGCATCTTGCCCAATTAGTATTGTAAATTCTGGAAATTTTATTGTTACTCAATCTGGCATAAATTATACATTAGATGCTACGGTTAGTTTAACTAATCAAAACAATAACAGTGTGACTTTACAATGTATATTAAAAAACTTAAAAGGTTGTAATGGTCACTATCTTTTTGAATATTGGGATAAATTAAGTTCTGAAACCCAATTTAAATTTAGAGGCAAATTAAATGTAGGAAATTATACTGGGCCTGTACTTTCTGGCTCATTACAACAAGCTATTACTGAGTTTCGAGTGGTAAGTCCAAATAATTCTTGTGTCGATGTGCAAGGAATTTCTGTCGATGGTGTATTAAATATTGATGTTCCAAATTATTGCATTATTGGGCAATGGAATAATTCATTTGGACCACCTTATGGAAATGAACTTGCACATATAACTATGAGTTCTGGTGCTGAAATAGTAGTAAAAGCTGGAAATAAATTAACAATTAAAAATAATAATGTTAGATGCTGTCTTTCAGCAGATGGTCATACGGCCATTTCAAGATGGAAATCAATTACTGTAGAACCAGGAGCTACATTAGAGCTAATCAATAGTAATTTTAATAATGGTCATTTTGCTGTACATGCTATGGCAAATTCTACCGTAATTGTAAGTGACTGTTGGTTTCAAAGTGCTTATGTTGGAATATATAGTGAAGGTTCACAAGGTCCAGCTATAATTAATGTTTCAGGAAAAACTCAATTTACAAATGTTGGCTTTTATCCAATGTATTCAGGTGAGCTAGCATTAGATGGAGGTAAACCTTTAGCAGGAATTAAGGTTGAGAATTGTAAAAGTGTAAATGTTACTAACGCAGGTAATTTATTATATCCAAGATTTGTTGATCTCCAATACGGAATTCTAACAAAGAACTCTAATGTAAATGTTGTAAAATCATATTTTAGATCTATGAACTCTGGCATACCTCAATTTAACTTTAAAGGTGGAGGTATTGGTATAGCTTGTCAAAGCGATCAAAACAATTTATTAACGGTATCTGGATTCGGAAAGAATGATCAAGTAAATTTTGAGGAGCTAAATATTGGAATTGCTAATAAAGGAAGTCTTCTAACTGTTGAAAAGAATAAGACCTCAAATGTAAATATTTGTGTACAACATGAAGATACTAAATTACGAGCAACTATAAATAACAATAGGTTTGAAGCTAATAAGATTGGAATTAGCCTATCTGGTAACGAAGGTCAGAATGGTCAAATTCAAAATAATGATATTATAACGAAAATCAATGACGATGCCATTGGTATTTCAAGAAATCTTGATAGAAAGTTTTGGAATATATCAAATAATCTTGTAACTACTGAAAAAGGGGCTTTTGGCTTTCTTAATAACTCCTCTGTCCAAAGTCAAATCCAAGAAAATACTTTTCTTTTGAAGACAAGTGCTTCTGCCCCATTCAGTGGAGTGAAGAATGAGAACAGTGTCAATACTGGATATTCATGCAATTTATTTCCTGCTGAATCAACTTCTTTAGAAGCTTATGGAATGCTAAGTTCTGCAGCATTACAGACAAGGTTTAATTGTAATTCGTTCAATAATTACAGATTCTCTACAGGATTTATTAATTCCAATCTTGGAACGGAACTGAAAGGTAGCAATTACAATAGTGGATTATCAGGTCTAGTTCTTGGATCACAGACGAATCAGACTGGCATAATTGGAATGCAAGCTCATCATGGTAATGTCTTCAATGGTGGATATAGTTCAAATGATGCTAAGTGTTGGGGTGGAGCCCCATTTGCACTTCTATCACAATTTTTATACAATGATTGGCAGAACCCTAAATACAAGCCTATTAATCCTGATCCAGCCAATGATTGGTGGTCTTTTGAAAATATGCAATCAAGCGTAACCTGTGGATCAGATTGTCCTAACGGGATTGGAGCTTCTCCTAGAGTAGTTGGACCAAATGATACTGAAACTCGATTATTAACGAATCCAATAACATTCAATGAATTCCATAATGAGCAGACATGGTCAGTTCGATTTCAGATCTATGAATTATTAAAAAGAGGCTATATAATTCCTTCTGAGAATAATCCAATTATTTTAATGGCAGCACAAATGGATCTAGCTGAAGAAGGATTAATCATGAACTTAGAAAACTGTCTAATTGATTTAGTTGTGATGATTTCTAATAGCATTAATCAATCTCAATCTAATTTCATTCAACTGAGTATTAAGCAAGACGAGTTAAATAATCTCATTCTCTCAAATACTGAAAATCTTGAGCTTCTAAATGACCAGATTAATATTAGTGAAGAATCAATTATTGGATCTAAGTCATTGGATTTAACTAACTTTGCTAAAGGACAATACATTATTCAAATTCGCGATAAAGATGACAGAGTCATTGTTTCAAAAAAAATTATCCTACAGTAATAGATATAGATTGGAGTCAACTTTGGTTGACTCAAATTTTTATTTTTTATTGTTACTTATAACTGTCTTTATATTCAGCTCAACAATTGAAATTAAAGCACAACATAAGCATGATTATATATGGACCTTAGGGAATAAAAAACCAATTAATGATCCGAATACTTTTTTAATTGATTGCTGTGTTCAAGTAATAAATGCAACATTTAATTTTTTAATAAAATATTCATCGGGGCTAAGATAATCAAATTTTCTTACAGGTCTTGAGTTTAGATATTTTTCAACCTTTTTAACTTCTTGCGT
>JABFRV010000163.1 GCA_013140975.1 Saprospiraceae bacterium | reverse complement strand
GCATTAAAGACTCAATTATTATTTTTTCATCGGAAGTTCCAAGAATTAAAATTTTATTTATCTTACTTGATTTATAAAATTTTCCCAAATTAAACTTTCGGAAAATATATCTTGAAAATAAAACATACAATAAAACAAAAATGAATGTTAAACCCAATACCATTCGTGATGACCTCAAGTTTTCCGGGATTAAAGCATAAATTGCTAAATTCACTACAAAACCAAAAATAGAAGACAAGACAAGATCCTGAATCTTGTGCTTTTTATCATAAACTCCTAGTAAATAAAAACTCGCAATCCAAACAAATACATACAAGCCTGCATTAAACCATAATGCAGCTGAATCAAAGTGATAAGGCGTATGAAAAAAATATAAAGACCAAAAGTATTTTATAAAATACAGACCCGAAATAATAGCAAGGGCATCGATTACAATGATCCCTGTACGTTGTACCAAGGATTTTATAAAACTTAATATTCCTTTTGCAAAAACTGCAATTTTCAATAAGAATAAAGATGAACTACCATGATGCTTTTGGCTAAAAATCAACATTGCGTTATAAAAAGAATACCAATAATTAAAGCTTGCCTTCTTCGTACTTTCACCTTTGAAGTGAATAATTTGCGCATCAGATAAGTACATTAATTTATATCCCTTTTGTCGGATTCGATAAGAAAGATCGATATCTTCACCGTACATAAAGAAAGCTTCGTCCAGGCCATGAATTTCATTCAATAATTTCCTTGGCGCAAGAAAGAAGGCTCCTGTAAGAACTTCAACTTCTACATTGTTATCATAGCTGAGATGCCCCATATAATAACCATTAAAAAAACCGGAATTAGGAAAAAGCTTATAAAGCCCCGTCATTTTACAAAATGACACCCATGCAGTAGGAAATCCTCGTTTCGATTCAGGCAATAAACGACCAGATCCATCTAACATTTTAACTCCTATCCCGCCAACTTCTTTATGTTCCTGCATATATTTAAGACAGGTACTCAAACATGATTCATGAACAATAGTATCAGGATTAAGTAATAATACATACTCACCTTTCGCAAGCCGAATTCCAATATTATTTGCTTTAGAGAATCCAAGGTTATTGTCATTCTGCACAAGTATGACATCCGGAAATTGAGAAGAAACCATAGCGCAACTATCATCAACTGAATTATTATCAACTACAATAATCTCTGCTGCAATACCTTTCAATGCCTTTTGCACACTGACTATGCATTGTTCTAAAAAATGCGATACATTGTAATTAACAATAACGACCGAAAGGTCCATGATAATTAATGACTATTTTGTTGATAAGGCACTCTTTCTGCAATAGATCTACCAAGTGTAAATTCATCTGCAAATTCTAATTCTGATCCAAAGGAAATTCCACGAGCAATCAAACTTACTTTAACAGATGTATTTTCAAGTTGACGATTTATGTAGAATATTGTTGTATCTCCTTCTATACAAGGCCTGATAGCCATAATCAATTCATTAATTTTATGGGTATTAATCCTATTCACAAGCGAATGAATATTTAGCTTATCCGGACCTATTCCATCAACTGGAGAAATGAGCCCATTAAGAACGTGATACTTTCCCCGATATTGTTGTGTTTCTTCAATTGCCATTAGGTCTCTGATGGATTCAACGATACAAAGTGTAAAATTATCTCTGTGCGGATTTGAACAGATATTACACAATTCGCTATCAGAATAAGAAAAGCATTCGTTGCAGGTTTTTAAATGCTCTGACATTGCCAGCAATGATTCAGCAAATTTCTTGGATTTAATTTCCGGATTTCCTGCGAGATGAAGAGCGATTCGCATGGCAGATTTCTTTCCAATACCCGGCAGGCCGGAGAAACTTTCTACTACATTTTCAATTAACTTTGAAGGATACTTCATTTTAGCTTATGCTTTGAAAGACTGTAACTTATTTTTCGTAAAATCACTGAGAACAAGTCTACCGGATATTTTGGCTCGTTCAATTAATAAATCAGGCCAATGTTCGGTATTCTGCCAAAAAACCTTTTTCAAATCAATTAATGCTTGATCATTATAACTCAACAAACTATTTTTTAGCAAATCGATGTATTCATCCAATTTCTTATGAGTTTCAAATACTTCATGATATAAGCCCTTTTCTTTTGCCCAATAGGCAGTACGCCATTCTTCCGGTGTAAGTGCCAATAAAGAAAAAGCTGATAAGCCCATCTTTCTTTCTACAGCAGGACCAATAACAAATGGACCAATTCCGACAGCAAGTTCACTGAGTCTCAAAGTTGCATATTGACTTGCAAGTGCAATATCACAAGCTGCTGCAATTCCTACTCCTCCGCCAACCGCTTTTCCATGTATTCTGCCGATTACAATTTTTCTTATTGATCGAATGGCTAAAATTACTTTTGCGAATCCGGAAAAAAACTTCAAACCTTCCTCCTCATTGTGAATGGAAGACAATTCTTCAAAACTTGCTCCTGCACAAAATGCTTTTTCGCCACCACTTCTCAAAAGTATGATACGTGTTGAAGGATCTTTATCCGCTTCATTAATACTTGCAGCAATCCCATCCAAAATCTCAGAAGGTAATGAATTGCTTTTCTCTGTATAAAACTCAACAACAGATAAGGCTCCGACATTTATACTTTGAACATATTGCTTCATCTTATATTTTTTATTGTCGTTTCCAACTCGAATAATTCTGATTAGGAATTGGCCAATTTTCCGGAATCATCCTTAATGGCTCAACTTCACGAAGTTCATTATGACAATCTCGTGCAAGTTGTTGATAAAGTTCTGTGCCTTTCGTCTTCCAGTTAATCATATCCTCACTTACCTGTTTTACAACTTTAGCAGGGTTCCCTACGACCAGAGATTTCTCTTCTATTCGTGTTGCTTCCTTAACAAAACTCATAGCCCCAACAATGGAATTTCTACCTATTACAACATCGTCCATAACTACGCTGTTCATTCCAATGAGACAATTTTCTTCAATCACTGCTCCGTGAATAATCGCCCCATGACCGACGTGTACATTTTTCATCAGATGTGTTGTAATTCCGGGAAACATATGAACCATACAGTGCTCCTGAATATTACATCCATCTTCAATTATTATTTCACCAAAGTCTCCCCGCAATACAGCAAACGGCCCTATATAAACATCCTTGCCAATCCTGACGCAACCGGTTACGCAGGCCATTGGGTGTACAAAAGCTGAAGGATCAATGAATGGAGTAAATTCTTTGAATTTGTAAATCATCAGAAAGCACAAATGTACTTAAAAACAACGAAAATTCAAGATCAGCATCATGTTCAAAACAAGAATATTTATTGAACTATTTGCTAAAAAAATGAGCTTGTCAGTCTAGCAATAATCGACTATTTTTACATTCCGTTAAATCTTTAATCAATGAGCTATTTTACAAAAGATTTCATAAAGTTTTTCTCTGAGCTTGAAGTAAGCAATAATAGAGAATGGTTTGCCGAAAACAAAGACCGATTTAAGTCTGTTGTCGAAGAGCCCTTTCTCAAATTTATTGACGCAATAATTGACTTGTTAAAAAAACAAGATAAAAAATATAAAGCCACAGCTAAAGATTGTGTTTTTAGAATCTACAGGGACATTCGTTTCAGCAAAGACAAGACTCCTTACAAGATTAGAATGTCTGCTCTTTTAACACCCGGTGGAAGAAAAGACATTAAAAATCCCGGATTGTATCTTGAATTAGGTGCCGACGATATAAAAATCTATTCCGGACTTTACGAGCCTGATAAGATACAACTTGATAAAATCAGAACAAAGATTTCTAAAAATACTGAAGCTTTTAAAAAACTTAGGACAGACAAAAATTTCATCAAAAGATATAAGGAAATTTTAGGTGACAAATCCAAACGTCTCGATCCTAAATTCGCTAAAGCTGCCGCAATTGAACCCATCATATTTCACAAACAATTTTATTTTGTTACTTCCCAAAAAGCAACAACTGCATTAAAACCCGGAATTGAAAAATGGGTATTGGATTGCTACAAGGACGCAAAAGAAATGAATGAATTCCTGAAGTAATAAGAGAATGAGATAAAAAAATAATGAGTTAATGCGCTTTTAGGAATATTGGCATTATCATCAAACTTTCTTTAAACTCATTAGTTAAAAACTTTCGCAAAGTATAGCCATTTAAGAATTAACTCATAATCGAATTACCTCATTCATCATAGATCGTATTCACTCACTTCATCATTCACTTGCTGCATCAAGTCATGATTAACAATAATGGCTGCATTCAATTCAAATCCAAGTAAAATTATTAATACATTTAAACGGATCCAAACTAAAGTAATAATAAGTGCCGAAATAGCCCCATAAATCTTATGGTAAGTGGAAAAATTATCAACAAAGTATCCAAACAAAATGGAAGTAATAATTGATGTTATTGTTGCAAATATTGTTCCCGGTGAGAAGCTTTTCATGGGTTTTCGCAAAGCAGGTCCTATCCGATAAATAATATCAATTGTCAGATAAAATAAAATTAAAAGAATTAAATCTTTCAATGCAATGATTAAGAAATTGGCCATTGAACTCAATTTAAC
>JABFRV010000099.1 GCA_013140975.1 Saprospiraceae bacterium | reverse complement strand
CAGATCATTATCCATTTTTGATTGGTCTAAATAATGAGAAGGGATTATTTATATCTCATGACGCAGGAATAAATTGGTTGAATATTACAGGTAATTTACCATTCCAATATCAGAATAAGGAAGCTATAATATATGGTGGAAATCTATTGAAAAAAGACGGAAAGCTTTTACAGAATGTAATTCATCACGGCTTATATGAGATGGAAGATCCTTTGCCAGTTAAAACTATTGAGGTTAAGAATACAAGCACTTTTGATCTGTTTCCGATACCTTGTTCAGATTTTTTGTATCTTAAAGCTCAAGACTTGACAATATTAAATTCTAAAATCAATATTTACGATTTTCACGGTAGAAAATTAACAACAAATAAAATTGTATCTAATGATTTCATTGTACTGAATTTATCCTCGTTTCAGTCAGGAATTTATATTCTAGAAATAATTGATTCGGCGTTTACCTTTAATAAATATAAATTTATAAAGTACTGAATTCTACTAATTAGCCTGAAGTACTCCCAATTAGTCTGCCAAATGAGGAGTACTTCAACTTACTTAAAAAGAAAATTATAGAACTTAAGCAAGAAACTGGAATTAACACAGTATTGACGATCATGCCACCAAAATATTAATGTTTTCAAGCTTGGCTTAAAGGTAAAATATTTCCACTCTTGGCTTAATTCAATTGGTGGCACGTCGTCAATACTAACCGTTACCGGAAACCGTATTGGCAACCTAGCAATCATTAAATCGTCAGATAATATACCACTTTTTCCGCTGACTTTGACTGCAAATTCGTTTTCATCGAGAAAAATACTAATGAAAATATTTATCTTTGTGATTTGAAAAATTAAAAATACATATTAAAAAAGAACAGATAAATAATTTTAATATTTTCTGAAACTATGACATATAATATGAGATATTTGAACGATTTCTTAGAATTAATGGTCGTCAAATGTTTATTAATCTTGAAAAAGAAGTAAAGGCAATAAATGAAATTTTAACTAGCAGATCATGAGTGAAACAAAAACCATATTACTTCATTTGACTGATTTACATTTTGGTGATAATCACAGCCGAAGTCATACTATTTTTAATTTTTCAGCGGACGATATTTCACATTTAGTAATTGAAAAGGTTAAACACGATTTTACTTGTAAAAATTTAGTCATTGTTTTAGGCGGAGATATCACCGATAAAGGAGCAGCACACAAATATCAATATGCTTTAGATTTTGTGCGAAAATTAAGGTCAGGGTTTAAGGGCTACAAAATTGAGTTTATGATTTGTCCGGGCAATCATGATATTGATATCAAGAATCCTAATAATAGTTTCGATGCTTTCAATAAATTTTCAACAGATGTAACGGGCAACAGCAAATACATTTATACCGATTCAAAAACTTCGGTGATTCACACTTTCAATAATTGGTCGTTTCTATCTGCAAATTCCATGTATCACAAAATTAAAGATTATGGTATACTTGATATGAGTACAATAGAAGCAAATTTGAAGAAAGCAAAACACCCAGTAGTAGTCCTTACACATCATCACTTGGTTCCAATTTATAAAAAAGATAGTTCTGTTTGCAGAAACTCTTATGATTTATTCAAACTCTCTCTTAATTATGGTGTAAAGCTGATACTTCATGGTCATGTGCATACATCCTTCAAGTTGGATATTGCAAATGCAAAAGGCAAAATAAAAATTATTGGAAGTGGGGCTTTACTTCCTAAAATTGATACGAATTACAATAATCAATTCAGCATTATCGGACTAAACGATCATAGAGTAAGTAAGGTTATAACTTATAGAATAATTTTTGATGATGCTAACTCATATAGACCCACGGCAATAAAATCCTAATAAAATGGCAACATTTATAGAGAAAACAAATAATTCTGAAACCCTGCAAAAGTTGCATCAGCGAATAGTTGCTAAGTGTAAAAAGGAAAAAGTCACCAACTTAATACTTACTGGGGAATTTCCAATATCAGAAGCAAATTCTGATTGGGTAAATATTTATCATCACAAAGCAAAAAATTGGCAGGCAATTGCATGTCCGCCAATTTTGGAATTTAATCATGGTCAGTTCATTGACAAATATAAAAAGAAGTATCATATAACAGGAGTAAACTTTCTGATTAGTGAGCTAAAACAAAAGGCAGATAGCAATAGAGCTTGTTTGAGTTTGATGGATATGGATTCTATAATTAATAAGAAAGATAATCCTATTCCTTCATTCATGCTTATGCAAGTTTCAATGAGTGACGATAATTCTCAATTATCTATCACCTCTTACTATAGAGCATTAGAAGTAAGTGAATTCTTGAAAATTAACATTGCTGAAAATTGCTTGGTAGTTGATAAAATCAATCAAGCATTTTCTTCTAAAATAAAACGGTTCTCATTGACAATTCATGCGGGCATAGCTCATTATGTGGAGCATTTCTCATGTTTAGAAAAGGCAAACATTGATACTCAAAAACAAATTGACATTGCTACAAAAGTTTCTTCACTTAACAAGAAGTGGATTAAGGAAATGCTCATTAACAAAAAGGATTTGACAGAGTCAAGAATCAATCAAGATGGCTTGACAGCACTTATTGAGGCAATGAAATCATACAATAAGGAAAAAAGGAAAAAGATTTATGAAGTCGTGATTATTGCTACTCTTGAAAAAGTATTATCGGATGTTAAAGCATTTAATCTTGAAAAAAGTAAAACATCACATTCCACCAATGCCAAAATCATTTATGGAAGAATTAAAAGCAATTTGGAGTCAGTTATTCATATATTATAAACAATGGAACTAAAAGAAATTATTGAACTCCAAAAGGAGTTTGATTCAAAACACAAAATCAAATTTAATTGGGCAGAAGAAATTTCTGAAAAGAATATTGCACACCTTCAATTTCTTGTTTTATCTCTTGCAGGTGAAGTTGGTGAATTGGCAAATAGCGTTAAGAAGGTCGTAAGAGGAGATGAAGAACTTGAAACTTCAAAAGTAAAAATAGCAGAAGAACTGACAGATGTTTTTATTTATGTTTTAAAACTTGCATCCCAAATGAATATTGCCCTGGAAGAAAATTATTTACAAAAACTAGAAACAAACAAATCCAGATTCAAACCATTTGAGATGTAATGATAGGGAGTTATAAATTATATACCGGTGAGGCAAACACTCTAGTGTGTCAATCATTCAGTGACTGTTATCCACTATTGAACAAATATATTCTTACAGAAGGAATAAAAACAGAAAGTAGATTAGGTCTTACATACGAAACATTAAATTTTAAAATTGTAATCACAGAGCCATTAAAGAGATGCACAGTTGCATTAAACCGTAACAGCAATATCTTTTTTCATCTGGCAGAATCACTTTGGGTATTAAGCGGAAGAAATGACTTGGAATTTATAGAAATTTTCAACTCAAGGTTTTCAGAATTCAGCGATGATAAAAAAACGTTGCATGGTGCTTACGGAATTCGAATAAGAAATTGGAACGATATAAATATAAGTGAGAACCTTGACCAACTTTATAATGTCACCTCTCTATTAAATTCTGACCCTGATTTAAGACGTTCTGTAATTTCACTCTGGAACCCTTCTCTTGATTTAGGGAAGCAGAGCAAAGATATTCCATGCAATACGCAATTGGTTTTGCGTGTAAAAGGAAATGATCTTCAATTGACTGTTTTCAACCGCAGTAACGATTTGCATTGGGGATACATAGCAAACATATTTCAGTTCAGTTTTTTAGGAGAAATAGTTTCATTGCTTATTAACAAGAATTATGTAAAGCAAACTCACTTCTCTCAATCGCTTCACATTTATACTGAGAATAACTTAATTCATAAAGTGGCAGAATCTGAAATTCAGAGTATTTTTTACTCTCAATACACACCAAAAGAGTTTGACTTCAATTTTGAGAATTCAACGGACCATTTCAAAGAAAGATTTTTTGAACTAGATACTTGTTTAAAAAATGTTACAGAAAAGGTTTTGGAGTACTATAATTCAGATATCAAATTCTTACCTGATTTTCTGAATGCACTTGAAATAATTCGTTTAAAGAGCCAGTCTGTTTATGAGATTACATATTTTCTTGCACTATTTGTTAGTTATAAAGCGGAACTCAAAAAGGGATTGAGTAAAAACAATTTAAGAATTCAGTATGCAGATTATCTTGTTAACAAAAATCAATTAGATAAATTCAAACATCAGGATTACTTTGCATTAGCGTTGAATTATTTTATTCATCGGATGGACAGTGAGGCAAAAACTAAATTCACAAACACGGATACCCACATGGGAGAATACTAAAATGAAGGATAATATTTTTATGGCCATCGAAGACATTAACAATAGGAGTAATTGCCGTAAAAGAGTAGTAATATTTAAATCGCTTCGTTACTGATTTGAGCGAATACAAGCCATACACGACCTTCGAAAAGGCAGAAGTGCTTCCGGTAACAGCTAAGGATTCGTTGGGTCGGTACGACCAACAATGAATCCAATGTTGCACGAAATCTGACTGGTGGCAGTCTAGTGGAGGCTTATGGGGAATTCGATGTAATTAATTTTCTTAAATTTAG
>JABFRV010000101.1 GCA_013140975.1 Saprospiraceae bacterium | reverse complement strand
GATATTAATATATTATCATAGATCCATTCCAATACATAAGGCTTAACACCACCACTTATTTCGGCTTTAATTTCCCCATCTTTTTGGGTAGAATTTTTTATATCTAATTGTACTTTAATCTCTTCATTTTCTGCAATAGTAATTGTATCAAACAACTGACAGTTTCGAGAGTCTGTAAGCTTGATGAAATATTTTCCGGCATAAAGCATATTCGGATGTGAAATTAAATTGCTATCAGAATACTGTATTGTATAAGGCTCTGAGCCTCCCTGTACGGATAATTTAAGACTACCCGTTTTCTCCCCAAAACAGTTTACATGTTTGATTTCATATTGTGATTTTGGAGAATCAATTTTGTTAATTGTTATTGTATCAGAAGCTATGCAATTTCCTTTGGTTTGTATCGCTTGAAGTATGTAAGTTCCGGCTTGATTAATAGTAATCGATGCACTGTCATCAATAAGTTTGCCATTGTTTAGCCATTTATATGACAGCAATTGACTGTAGTTTACATTTTGAAGTGTTACCTGTGGATGATTGCAATCTATTTCACTGAAATCAGATTGAATCTTAGGTTGCGCTACTTGATTTACAACTATAAATAAACTATCTGAGCGAGTACACATCTTATCGCTAACAAATTCAAGTGTATAATAACCGGTTTTAAGAATCGAATTGATAGAATTCAGTGTAATCGAATTTGTATTCAGAATTACAGTATCAAAATTTTGAGGTCCTTTCCACCTGTAAGTTCCTTTTAAACTATCAATATTCGTTTTAAGAGAAATATTGTCACCAAGGCAGACATAAGTTGTGTCATTGAAAGAATAAGAAGCGTTATTGACTTTGCTTTGAATTGTTAGAGATGCGGGATAACAGCTTGGGAGGTCTATTGAATAAAAACCTCTTCCATAAGTGGATACATACATTTTACGAGTAGGTTGATGGAATTCAATATCCGTAACCGATGTATTTGGTAATCCTTTACCATAAAATTGCCAATTAATATTATCAGCATCAGAATAAAACAAGCCAACATCTGTTCCAACAAACAATGCATTAGAAGATGGATCATATCTTACTACTAAAGCAGGTGTTGCAGGAAAGTTTCCTGTAATTGTTTTCCAGGTCTTTCCTTTATCTTTGGATTCATGAATTTTAAATTGGCCGAGTCCGCCTCGGGTAATCCAAACTTTGTTGACATCAGTAGGGTGGAATTCAATAGAAGTAATTTCAAGATTACTTACTGGCATAATGACATTGCTCCAATTCTTACCATAGTTATAGGTGTAATATAAAATATTTGAATAGGAAGCAAAAATGACCTGTGTGTCAACCGGAGAGATATCAACATTTCTAATACTTCTGTCAGTTGCTCCTGTTAAACTTGTTGAAATTTTACTAAACGTATTTCCCCGATTATGGCTTACAAAAATATCCTGATAAGCAATTATAAATGTCTTTGGATTTTTTGGATTGAGATTGAAGGGTGTAACCCACTGACCTTGATTTTGTGCGCCAGTAACGTTAGGTTGAATATCTACTGACTCAATCCAGGAGTTTGTAGTGCGATATACATTTCTTCCTCCCCAGTATTCTGAATACATAATTTTAGCATCTGATGGGTCAATGAGTTGCCACATAGCATCTCCTCCGTTGGTGTTTCCCCATGTTCCATTACTTCTTTTCAGCCATCCTCCATTATCTTGTGAACCACCAATTAATACAGGAGGATTCGTTGTTGAGATCGCCATTTTATAAAACTGGGTAATTGGTAAATTCTGACTTAATTCTTTCCAGGTTTCAGAATTTTCATCGTATTGATGAACTCCGCCATCATTGCAGAAATAAATATGATTTTTTCTTCTCGGATCAAAGCTTACAAATCTATGATCTGCATGAACTTCAGGGTTTTTACCATCATTCCACCAGCTTGTAACTTCTTTCCATGAATATCCGCCATCATAAGATTTATGAACTTTAACGAAGCCACAATACATAACATCTTCCTGGGTTGGAGATAGGAACAAAACATAATTTTCGGGAAGATTAGAAATAAAATCAAATTTTTGTCCTCCATTTTTTGACAGATAAAGTTTTGGTTTTCCGTCTTCGCTGGCATTTACTGCAATAAATTCAGGATTAGCAGGGGTTAATTGAATGCGCATAAAATTTCTCTGAATATTGAAATTACTGAGTTGCGTCCAATTAGTTCCTCCATCTGTCGATTGAAATATTTCGCAGCTACCCCAATAGTCATTTCTTGCAGCGTAAAGTATATTTGAATTTCCAATTTTATATTTTACATCTGAGAAATCTTCTGTTCTGACTCTAGTCCATAAAACGCCACCGTCTTGTGTTTTGTAGATACCTTTATTCGTTGCAGCGATTAGATTTTTTGAATTGGATGGATCCATCGATAATGCATAAATTACTCTTTGTTCATTGAGTTTAAAGCTAAGACCGGTTGGTTTCCAACTTGTACCGCCATCAATGGATTTGTAAACACCTAATCCATATTGCCACCATCCATCTTTTTCTCCAATGGTTATATATATTGTGTTGGGATTGCGTGGATCTACGATTACAGTTCCAACAGGTTGTTGAGGTAAATCCTCTCCAAGTGAGATGTATGAAAGACCTCCATCAATTGTCTTCCAAAGTCCGCCATTAGCAGCTGCTACAAAAAATATACTGGAATTTGTTGGATGGAAATCAATATGAGTCGTTCTGCCCATGGCCCAATATCCTCCGGAGTTTCTTACCGGACCTTCGTGTTTCCACTGTGGATTCGAACGCAAATGTGCGTTTTCGGTTGCATATTGTTTGTATATAAGCCTTTGATCTTCCGGCTCCATAAAACTGCCATCTGAATTCAGGCGATCTCTCCAATACCAGGCCCATCGCTCTAGTCTTTGGTAATCACCATCTTCTTCGATAATTTGTCCTTCTTTATATTTTTTAGCTTTTTCATTCTTAGACAATTTTCCTTTTGATATCATTTTTGAAGCCTTGTTATATATCTGGGGAAAAGTCTTACCTTTTTCTATATATTTTTGAAGATCTTGTGCCTGTGTTGATCCTAGAATAGGGATTAAGAAACAAATCAGAATAAAGGAGTAAATACGCATATATAGATTTTATGCTGGCAAAGTTAAGATTTCGTTTCCATTTAAGGATAAAATATTGCATTCGAAAGGTTCGGATAAATAGTATTAATTTATTGAAGAATTTGGTTTCATTTTAAAGACACAAAGATTGCATTTGTTCCTCTTTGTATTTGTAAAATGATTCAGCTTTCAGAATTTTAAAAAGCCAATTGTAAAAATGAAACAGAATCTTATATTTTGAAATATATTTATTTATATAACTATAATCAAGTTCAATTTCTTAAGAATAAGTTCTTTAAAAAGGATTCAAAAAAAAATAATAGTTTATTTTTAAATTGAAATGTCATTTAATAAGGCAACATATATTAGCTTTACAGTGTCTGTAATAATTACACAAAAAAAGTATGAAAGTATATTACTTATTCATTGTCCAGTGTCTTCTAGGCACTATATTGTTTTCTCAATCTTATCGTTTTCAATGGGGGCAGTCATTTGGCTCTTCAAGTGCAGAAGCCGGTAATTGCATGCGTACTGATTCCAAAGATGATGTATTAACACTTGGATATTTTCGTTCGACAATTGATTTTGATTCTGGTTCGGAAGAGTTGATTTTAAAGTCTAATGGATCAACCGATGTTTTTCTAACAAAAATGAATTCTTCTGGAAAACTCATATGGGCAATAAGTATTGGAGGAAAGCAACAAGATCAGGGAATAAGTATGGCCTTAGATAAGGAAGATAATATTTATATAACGGGTACATTTCAAGAAGCAATAGATTTTAATTCGGTATTGCCGGGCGTAAAAATTACGGCACAGGCTTTCAATGATATTTTTCTTGCGAAATTAAATTCTGATGGGAAACTACTTTGGGTAAAATCATTTCAAGGAAGTCTTGATGACATTTCTAAATCAATTGCTATTGATAAAGACAATAATATTTTGCTATGTGCTTATTTTCAGGGTACGTTTAAGTTAGATTCAGATTCTTCTCTTGTAAATTTTAGTTCCAAAGGTGGAGATGATATTTCCATTATGAAATTAGATAACGAAGGAAATTTTATTTGGGCTAAGCATATGGGAGGAAGGTTGGATGATGATCCCTTAGGAATCGCAGTTGATAAGAATAATAATGTAATCGTTTGCGGAACTTTTAATGATACAATTGATATTGATCCCGGACCTGGAAGATTATTGTTTAAGGAGAAAGGAAATATTGATGCATTTTTTATTAAATTGAATCAAGACGGTGAAATGATTTGGGCAAGACAACAAGCTTCTGAAGAATTAATGAATGCAGCTGGTATTGCAATAGATAGTAGAAATAATTTAATTATTACTGGGACATTCAGGTCTAAGGCAGATTTTAATCCAGGGCCTGGAGAATTTTTCATGACTGCTCCGGGTGTCAGTGGTGATTCGTATGTACTGAAGTTAGATGAAGACGCGAATTTTATTTGGGCAATACAAATAGGAGCTTCAAGGAATGAGAATAGTATTGGACTTGCATTGGATAAAGAAGACAATATTTATACTACAGGATGTTATCAGTTTAAAGTTGATTTTGATCCGGGTCCGGAAGAATTTTTTCTTTATTCTGATACTGAAAACAACAATGATATTTATGTAAGTAGTTTGCGTCCAAATGGTAATTTTCGCTGGGCTCATGGAATGAATGGTCCGGCAAGTGACATAGGATTTAGTGTTGCAGTCGATAATGATTTAGGAGTCTATTCAACAGGTATTTTTGGTAAAACATTAAACATAGGATTCAATCCTGATAGTGTTAAATTGGTTTCTAATGGCTTTGAAGATATTTTTATTCATAAGATTAGTCAAATTGCTTCAGGTGATGAATTCTTATCGGGTTCAGACGATGTTCTGTTGTATCCAAATCCGGTTACCGGACAATTTCCGGTTCTATTGGAAAGTGAATCTCCGGTTCATTCAATTGAAATTATAAATCAATCAGGCATTGTTGAATATTTTAAAAATTTCGGTTTACATACATTAAGAAACATAAATCTGAATGAAAATTTCCAATTGCCCAATGGAGTTTATTTTGTGAAAGTGATTACCGACAATGCCAAAATTATAAAAAAGCTTATTGTACTGAATTAAGCTTAGGTTATTATTTTAACATGAAGAAAATTAAGTTCCTATTTTAAATACGTAAGAACAATTGATTAATTTTTTATAATTGATAATTCCTTTTTATATTTACGGAAATTTAAAATATGTCAATATTCAAATCGTCTAGTTCAAATCCTCTTTTCAGGGAATCTATGCTGGATTCATCGGCCGGAAATTCTCAAGCTGCAATGACTTCTAGCGGTGCAATTACCAAATCAATCATAATGGGGGTAATTCTTGTGGGTGTAGCATCTGTTGCTTACCTTTTGCCCAACGCCTTGTTTATGTGGGTTGGTGCGATCGGGGGACTCATAACTGTAATTGTTTCAGCCTTTAAAAAAGAATGGTCGCCTGTTTTGGGTCCTATTTATGCTATATTCGAAGGATTATTTGTAGGAGTTGTTACGTACTATTATGCTTCATTATATGATGGCTTGGTATTTAATGCAATATCTCTGACATTAGCAGTTTTTTTTCTGATGTTGTTCTTGTATAAATCAAGAATAATTCAGGTTACGGAGACGTTTAAGGCAGTCATTATTAGCGCAACTTTAGCCATTGGTGTGGTGTACTTAATAAGTATTGTTCTTTCTTTATTTGGAACCGAGATACCTTTAATTCATGGAAGTGGGTGGTTTGGTATCGGATTTAGTCTGGTAGTAACAGCAGTTGCTGCATTCAATCTTATATTAAATTTTGATTTTATTGAAAAAGCGGAACAATCCCGTCTTCCGAAATATATGGAATGGTATTCTGCAATTGGAATTTGGGTGACATTGATATGGTTATACATTGAAATGTTACGTCTTTTGTCAAAAATTTACAGCAGAGACTAGAAAAAAATATAAGAATTTGCAAAAGATACATACTGTCGTAGTGTGTATCTTTTTTTTTGCTTTTTAAAAATTATAGAGTATTTATAATTTTGTTTCTCTATTCCTTGTAAGATGTTCGTTGATACTTAAAGTTGCAATATCGTGAGAAAAAAAATCATGAATAACAACTTCTTTGTTTTCAAGTTTTGTGTATTCTTCAAAAAAGTTTTTTAACTCTTTAAAAAAGTGTTTTGGCAGGTCTTTAATATTTTGAATATGTTCTTTAGTAACATCCGCGGCAGCTACTGCAATAATTTTATCATCGTTGATGCCTCTGTCTTTCATTTTCATAATTCCTAGAACTCTTGAATTCACGAGACATAAAGGAACTAGAGGAGAATGGGTCAATACAAGAATATCAAGAGGATCTCCGTCTTCTCCGAGCGTCTGAGGAATAAACCCATAATTAATCGGATATTCGAATGAAGATGAAAGAAGTCTGTCCATTCTTATAAGTCCTGATTCTTTGTCAATTTCATATTTTACCCTTGATCCTTGTGGTATTTCTATAATGGATTGGACAGTTCGACCATTCCAATCAGGTCTAATTCCATGCCAGGGATGTAAGGAAGACAGATTCATACGATTTGAAATTATTTGCAAATGTAGAGTATAATAAATACTCCTATAAGAAAATTTTATTTTTACTATTTTTGACTGAATGAAAACATTTTTATTTAAAGCCCTTTTTCTTTATTTGTTTTTGTCATTTACTAAAGTCCCTACTTATTATTATTTCAGTAGAAATTGTTAGTTTTATTTTTACTTAAGTTTTGCTTGAACTACTTCATATTTACTAAAACTTAAAGTCTTGTAATGATTTGTTTCTTAATGGCAATTGAGGCGTAAATTAAGATTTTATAACGTCAGTAATATTTTGAATGCATTTCCATTAGTTTAGTTAGATTTGTGTTATTAAATAGGGTGCTTTGATGAAATTCTTTTCCGTTCTTTTTATAGTATTTTTTTTAGTTCCTTTGAAGGCACAAATTGTTATTAATGAAGTTTCTTCAACCAATAACAATGTGCTCAAAGATGAAGATGGCAGCTGTCCAGATTGGATTGAGTTATATAATGCTGGCAGTACAAGCATTGATCTTGAGAATTGGTCGCTTAGTGATTCCAAAAACATTGGAAAATGGATTTTTCCAAAAATAATTCTTGGACCTAAAAATTATTCAATAATTTTTGCTTCCGGTAAAAACAGAAGAGTAGTAGATAATAGTTCAAACATTCATCATTGGGAGACAGTAATTATGGATGATGATGAATGGGCGTATTTTGTTGGTGACAAGGAGCCACCAATAGATTGGAATACATTAGATTTTAACACTGTTTCCTGGAATAAGGGGAAAGGAGGATTTGGATATGGAGATAATGATGATGGTACAGTATTGCCAGCTTCAACTCTGAGTGTTTACTATCGCAAGAATTTTACAATCGTGCAAGCAGATAAAATTTTGAGCGCGATATTAAACATGGATTATGATGATTCTTTTATCGCTTATATAAATGGCGTTGAAGTAGCGAGAAATAATATCACTGGGTCAGTGGTTCCATATAACGGAAAGCCAATAACAGATCATGAAGCAGCAATGTATACTGGAGGAAAACCTGAATCATTTGAATTGCAGCCTGAACTTATTAAGAGTCTGGTTAAAGATGGAAATAATGTTATAGCTGTGCAGGTTAATAATATTGATGCAAGTTCATCTGACTTAACTGCTCGAACCTGGTTACAGTTTGGATTAGCTACACCTGAGAGATTATATCGACCCAATCCAGTTTGGTTTGATCCTCCAAAATCATTTGCAAGAAATCTTCATACCAATTTTAAATTGACGAAGTTCGAAACTCTTTCGCTTTATAATAGTACAGAAACAAAAATTGATAGTGTTCGCCTTGATGAAAAATTTCAACATTCTAAATCAAGAATACCGGATGGAGGAAACTGGTGTTTCTCCGAACTGCCTAGTCCTTTGTCAAGTAATGGAATTATGTGCTTTTCAAGCTACTCAGCCAAACCATCCTTGAGTGAATCTTCCGGTTTTTATAATTCTAGCTTGAAAATTATGATTAGCGGTGTAAACTGTAAGTTTACTACAGACGGTTCTGATCCTGCACTCACTTCAGAAAGTTATGTTAATCCGATCTCTATTACTAAAACAACTGTTTTAAAAGTTAGAAGTTTTGAATCCGGAAAATTACCAAGCAGTACAATTGTTGCAACTTATTTTATTAATCAAACTTCTGAACTACCGGTAATATCCATAAGTTCGGCGCATCGTAATTTATTTAGTGACGGAACAAATGGTCCGGCTGTTTATGATAAGGCAAGAGGCTTTACACAATCTGAAAAGACGTTTTGCCACGTAGAGTATTTTAATAAAGATAAAAATTTATTATTTCAGGATAATGCAAGTTTGACTCCTGTTGGAAATTATTCTTTGGATTTTGGACAAAAGTCTTTACAATTTGTATTTGATGAAGATTGGGGAGCGAATAATGAAGAGATTCCCAATATTTTTATATTGGATAAACCACATCTGAAAAGTTTACATGGCTTCAGAATACGCAACATGGATGATGATGCCTCGAGTACCAGAATTCGTGATGTAATTGCTAATAGGATGGGTGTTATGTCACATGCAGGAGCAGGAGCATATCAACATGTCGCGGTTTATATCAATGGAAGATATTGGGGCCATTATGGAGCTAGAGAAATATTGGATAAATATTTTATGAGAGATAATTACGGTGCAGATCCTGATTCCGTTAATCTGGTGAAGACCGCATATAGTATTAAACCGGATTATTTTCCGGAAGAAGGAACCGCTGACTCATTTCTTGAAATGAGTAATTTTATTATCAGCTCTGATTTAACAATTGAAGATAATTATAAAAAAGCACTGGATAGAATTGATTTTGAGAATTGGGTTGATTATTATGCGAATCAAATTTATAATAACAATCAGGATTGGTATCCATCTCAATATTTTAATAATACACGATTGGCAGAATGTGTAGATCCACATATTAAGTGGAAGTATATGCTTTGGGATATGACTGTGAGTCAGGGGAACTATGCAAGTGCTTACGATGATCTTTTAACCAATTGCCTTGATAATCCTCAGGTTCCAAATAAATATTCAGCCATGATGAAATCATTGTTGAGAAACCCAGGTTTTAAAAATTATTTTATTAATCGTTTTGCAGATTTGCTAAATGAAACTTGGAAAACTTCTAATCTAAATAGAATGATTGATGAGAGTGCTAATGAACTTGCATCAGAAATTCAACCAAATAGTGCTCGATGGGGAAGTGTAGATTCTGTGAGTTGGAGAGCAAATATCAATGGACTTAAGGATTTTCATCGAATACGACCCGCGATTCAAAGAAACCATATTCAAAATTATTTTAAATTAAATAAGCAAGTTGAAATTAGTGTGGATGTATTTCCTAAAGGTGCAGGCGTAATTAAAATTTCAACTTTAATTCCAGAGAACTTACCCTGGAAAGGAATTTACTTTCATGGCAATCCTGTAACAATTACCGCCATTGCAAATCCCGGGTATCGATTTACTCATTGGTCATCTAATACTGAAATAAGCGATACCTTATTTAATTTACTTGAACTAGATGTTCGAAATAATGCTTTATTTAAGGCAAATTTTTCTGGAACACCTTTAGCAGGAGAAATTGAATTTTCAGAAGTTAATTATAATTCAGATAGCACGGTCTCATCAGGAGATTGGATTGAACTACATAATCTTACAAATGTAGATCTTGATATTTCTAATTATACAATTGTGGATGATCAGATTAGTAATCAGTATAAGTTTCCTGTCAGTACAATTTTAAAAAAGAATGACTATCTGGTTTTGTGCAGTGATGTAACTAAGTTTAAGTTAAGAAATCCTGCTGTAATAAATTTTATAGGACCAATTGGTTTTGATTTGAATAATAGGGGAGAAAAGATTCAACTAACTGATAGAAGCGGCAATCAAGTAGTTTCCATGTCTTATGTAGACTCACTTGACTGGCCTTGTACAGCAGATGGATATGGCAGAACATTGGAATTGAAAACTGAAAGGGCCAATCCTAATTTGTCGGAATCTTGGTTTGATGGATGTATGGGAGGTTCTCCGGGAACTTCATTCAAGCCATGTATGCATGGTCTATTAATTTCTGAAATCAATTACAAGTCTTTACCTGCTAAAGATGCCGGAGATTGGATTGAATTATTTAACAATTCGATAATCACACAAAATGTTAGTAACTATAAGATTTCTGATTTAGGATCTAATAGTTATACTATTCCAAATAATACATTTCTAAATCCCAATCAATATATTGTTATAGCACAAGATCTTGTTAAATTCCGATCACAATTCCCAAAGGTGCAAAATGTTATTGGATCAACGCAATTTGGATTTGATGGGAATGGAGATATTATTAGGCTGTATAAATCCAATGGAGAACTATTATTCTCAATATGTTATGACGACACTGCTCCATTTCCTAAAGGAGCTGATGGAGGAGGTTATACTCTTGAATTAAAAGATTACAATGGCAATGTGAATGATGGAAACAATTGGTTTGATGGGTGTCCGGGAGGTTCTCCGGGTACAAAGTATGATCCCACATGTGGGTCGAGTGGAGTCGTAAATAATTTTGAGTCGGATCTAAAAATATTTCCAAATCCGGCGAGTAGTCAATTGAATATTCAGTTAAAAAATCCAAAAGATTATATTTCTCTGAAAATTATTAATTTCTTAGGTCATGAAATTCAAAGCTATGAAATTACAAATATGGAACAAGAGTTAATTATTCCGTTGAATTCAATTCCAGATGGAATATATACTCTAAGTTTTTATTCAAATACAGGACAAACAGTTTCTAAATTATTAGTAATTCAAAAATAATCTCATCAGAGCTTTAGAGCTTTAAAGCACTAGAGCTTTAATGAAGCCAGAGGCTTGATGCCGCGACGACTTTAGAACTACCTTAAGTCGATCTTTCAATTTTACCCATAGGTATCCCTTCGGGACATTTTTAAATTAATCAGAGCTTCAGAGCATTTGAGCATCAGAGCTTTTTATTCAACTTTCAATTGATATAGGGCTTCCGCAACTCTTATCCCATCAAGTGCTGCAGAAAGAATTCCACCTGCATATCCTGCGCCTTCACCAGCCGGAAATAAATTTTTAATTCGGATATGTTGGCAGGTTAACTTGTCGCGCGGAATTTTTACAGGTGAACTGGTTCTTGATTCTGTTGCAACAAGTACTGCTTCGTTGGTTAAATACCGGGGTTGCTTTTTTCCAAATTCTATTAGACCATCTTTGAGTCTGGTTATAATTTCTTTAGGAAGTATGCTCTGTAATGATACGCTGCATAATCCGGGAATGTAAGATGATTCAGGAAGGGATGAACTGACTTTGTTGTTCAAAAAATCCATTAACCTTTGTGATGGTGCTCTTTGTGTTCCATCACCTGCATTAAACACTTTTTGTTCTATAGATTTCTGATAATGCATTCCTTGCAGAGAGCCGAATTTATTAAAGGCAGAAAAATCTTTTTCATCAACTGCTGTTACCATGCCACTATTTGCAAATGGAGAGTCTCTTCTTGACAATGACATCCCATTGACTACAATCTCACCCGGGCTGGTTGATGCAGGAACGATTAATCCGCCGGGGCACATGCAAAAGGAAAATACTCCTTTGTTGTTAACCTGACAGGCTAAAGAGTATGAAGCAGCCGGAAGATTAGGATGTCTTGGATTCTGTTTGTATTGAACTTCATCAATTAAAGTTTGGGAATGTTCAATTCTCACACCTAAAGCGAATTCTTTGCAATCAATTTCAATTTTATTTCTTGCCAGTAATTCAAATATGTCTCGCGCTGAATGTCCTGTGCAGAGAATTATATTTTCTGCCTTAATCTTTGTTCCGTTTACAGTTATGTTAATTATTTTATCGGAATTGCATTCCAGATCTTCCAGGTAATTATCAAATCTTACTTCGCCTCCATGTTCAATAATTGTTTTTCTAATGTTCTGAACAAGTGCTGGAAGTTTATTGCTTCCGATATGTGGATGAACGTCTACAAGAATTTCTTCAGAGGCTCCATGATATACTAATAGGTTTAATACATCTTTAATGTTTCCTCTTTTATCAGAGCGTGTATAGAGTTTTCCATCTGAATATGTTCCTGCACCACCTTCTCCGAAACAATAGTTAGAATGCGGATTAACAATACCTTCTTGTTGAATTGCTTTTAGATCACGACGTCTTTTCTGAGCATCTTTGCCTCTTTCTATGACAATGGGTTTAATGCCTAAGCGAAGAAGATGCAAGGCGGCAAAATAACCGCAGGGTCCTGCACCAATGATATACACTTCTTTTTCATTGCGAACATTTTTAAAATTAAATTCTACTTTGGTTTGTGTAATTTCAGTGAAGTGAACCTCTATCTTTAGAACGTACCAAATTGATTTTGCACGAGCATCAATATTTCTTCTTGCAATGGTGTAAAAGAATTTTTCAGGTAATGTTTCTTTGCAGTTATTTCTAATTTCTTGCTTAATGAAAATTTCATTTTCAATTTCAGATGGAGATACTTTTATTTCAACTGTAATGGGCATTAGACACGATTCACTATTGAATTGCTTCCCGGATTTTACATAATTTTTCTAATAGCGGACGAAGTTCATGTAATGGCAGCATATTTGCTCCATCAGAAAGTGCCTTAGAAGGATTCGGATGAGTTTCAATAAATAAACCGTCCGTACCAATTGCAATCGCAGCTTTAGCAATTGTTGGGATTAAATCAGGTCTTCCGCCGGTTACACCGGACATTTGATTCGGTTGTTGTAATGCATGTGTACAATCCATAATTACAGGTACATTAAATTTTTGCATTGTAGGAATGCCTCTGTAATCAACAACTAGATCCTGATATCCAAATGTTGTCCCTCTTTCAATGAGCCAAACATTATCGTTGCCGGATTTCCGAACTTTTTCGACTGCGTGTTCCATTGCTTCAGGACTCATGAATTGTCCTTTTTTTATACTCACAACTTTGTTTGTTTTTGCAGCGGCAACTAGTAAAGATGTCTGCCTGCATAGGAATGCCGGAATCTGAAGAATGTCAACGTATGCTGCAGCAATTGCAGCTTCTTCATCAGAATGTATATCTGTAGTAACCGGAAGATTGTGTTTTTTAGCAATATTTGAAATAAGCTCAAGTCTTGAAATGTCATCATCTCCTGCAAAGGAATCAATTCTGCTTCGATTCGCCTTTCTGTAAGACGCTTTAAAAATATAAGGAATGTTAAGTTTATTACATACTGTGCTCACATAGTCTGCAACTTCATTGCAAACATCTTCACTTTCTGCAAAACAAGGTCCCGCAATTAAAAAAAATTGCTTGTTTTTATTTTGTATAATATTTTCCAGTATTTCTTTCATCCTTTCTTAAATCTATTTTTTTCCAAAAAATTTCGTCAACCCGTCAACCAGTCAACTTGTCAACCCGTCAACCCGTCAACCCAGAACTCTAATCCCAAACACCTTGCGCAAATATTCATAATTCATAACTCATAATTCATAATTACCACATTAACACCCATGCATCTTGTGAAAACTTCTTTTTAAGTGAATTAAGTACTGTTTGCAAATCATACTTCATGCAATCAAATTGAATACCAACACGATGAAAATTATTTGAAGTTTCCCTGTACGATTTATATTTCGTTTTTTTGATTTTATGAAACAATTTATCGGCATTCTTTTTTTCTTTAAAGGATCCAACAATAATAATGCATTTTTTTGATTTAATTTTGGAATTTAATGATTTGACGTTGTTAGTATTTATAACTTCTTCGTTTCTAAATTCAGCCTTCTTTTCTATGGGTTTCGTTTCGGGAATAACAGTATTTGGGCTTGCGATTGAATCGTTCTTTTTTTCTTGAATAGGAGTTATAGGAGGCTCTTGAATTTTTGGACTATCAATAACAGCCGGTAAAACATTTTGCTCCAAAGGTTTTTTAGAAGGGCAAAGGAGTAAGCCTATGAATAGCAACCATAACAAACCAATCAGGTATAACAGATTTCTATTAAATGAAGATTTATTTTCGGAAACTTGCGTAGGGTTTGGGATATTTATGAATCCGGGAATTTTTTTATTTTCATCAACAGGAAGGGGAATGGCATTCATTCCAAAAAACTGCTGATGTAAATTTATATTTGATGATTCAAAATGTAAAATATCATTTTGCTTAGTATATAGTAATTTCCCGAAGGGTTCGAATTGCACAAGGTTTCTGACTCTGAGTTCTGAAGAAAGATGGTTTAAAAGTTTTGCAAGAGATTGCTCAATACTTTCTATTGAGTATCCTGTATGCTCAGAAATATTCTGAACCATTCTTTCAGTCTTTTTTAATGCAAGTGGGCTATAACTAACGTGGAGTGTAGAAGGATAGATTTGTTTTTCAGAAGTATTAATGGAAGCCAATTTATGTATCGCTTGAAAACTTCCAATGCCTGGTAATTCAATCCAGTTGTGTTGGTTTAAATGCCATAATAAAAGATAGTCGATGCTGACGTCCACGCTCAGTAGGATTGGTTGCTTGAATTAAGCCTCAAAAATAAGAATTGTAAATCGAATATTCTAATCTATAGAGATTTAGTCTTTATATATTGGTTTAGAATTCATTATATATACTAAATACTAATAATA
>JABFRV010000075.1 GCA_013140975.1 Saprospiraceae bacterium | reverse complement strand
CTTTTAAATAAGTAGCAGTATAAGACTCTTTAATCTTTATCAATCCTTCCGGAGGGCCTTCGTATAATAATCTTCCTCCATATTTTCCGCCACCTGGGCCAAGATCAATAATCCAGTCTGCTGACTTTAGAACTTCCATATTATGTTCAATTACACATACGGAGTGTCCTTTTTCAACCAGAGAATTTAAAGCGATTAATAATTTTCTCGTGTCTTCGAAATGCAATCCAGTAGTGGGTTCATCAAAAATAAAAAAGATATGCACTTGATTATTTTCTAAACCAAGATAGTAAGCAAGTTTTAATCTTTGAGATTCACCTCCTGAAAGACTTGTCGTAGATTGGCCTAGTTTAAGATAGCCAAGTCCAACATCATTAAGCGGTCGTAATTTTTTTACAATATCTTTTTTGTCTTTAAATAATTCTAATGCCTCTTCAACACTTAGATTTAGAATATCATTGATATTTTTTTCTTTATAAATTACCTCAAGAATTTCATTTTTAAATCTTTTTCCATTGCAGTCTTCGCAGATAAGTCCAACATCAGACAGAAATTGCATTTCAACGACTATTTCGCCATCCCCTTTGCAGGCTTCACATCTTCCTCCTTCAACATTGAAAGAAAAATGTTTGGATTGGTATCCTCTCATTTTTGATAATGGTTGAGAAGCAAAAATATCTCTAACATCGTCCCAGGCTTTAACATAAGTTGCCGGATTGGATCTTGATGAGCGACCAATACCTTGCTGGCTAACCATCTCAATCTGTTTAATCTTTTTAAAAGATCCCGTTAGTTCAGCGCCCAATAATTCATTTTCATCACTAAACCCTTCCTCAATTTTTTGCTGCAGCAAAGGATAAAGAATTTGTTTTATCAGTGTTGTTTTCCCTGATCCAGAAACACCGCTAACACAGACTAAATTGTGTAAAGGAATGTTGATTGTCAGATTATCAAGATTATGCAATTGAGCATTGCTTATCTGAATACTATCAATATGTTTTCTTCTTTGTTGAGGAAGTGGGATTTTATTTATTTCTGTGAGATATGAAGCTGTAAGATTGGATTTTGCTTTAGAAATAAAATCTTTATATGAACCACTAAATTCTAATTGACCTCCGTGTATACCGGCACCCGGACCAATATCAACAATATAATTTGCAGATCTGATTATTTCTTCTTCATGTTCTATGACTACAACAGTATTTCCAAGATTGCGAAGATGTATTAATACTTCAATTAAATTATTTGTGTCACGTGGATGAAGTCCAATACTTGGTTCATCCAGAATATATAATGATGAAGTTAAATTTGAACCTAAAGTTCTTGTAAGATGGATACGTTGTGACTCTCCACCACTAAGACTTACCGCAAGCCTATCAAGATGGAGATACGATAGCCCTATTTTTATTAATACGTGCAAGCGATTCTTAATTTCAACTAGAATTCTGGAACAAATTTTTATATCTTGTTCAGATAATTGTAACTGATTAATAAAATTTAAAACTTCATCCATGGGAACAAACATAAGGTCCCTGAAATTTTTTCCTCCTACAGTAATATATAAAGCTTCTTTTCTTAATCTTCCTCCTTTGCATTGATCACAGCTTGTTTTGCCTCTGTAACGTGCAAGCATTATCCGATTCTGTATCTTGTATGATTTTTCTTCAAGGTCTTTGAAAAAAGAATAAATGCCTTTAAATTCTTTATGACCATTCCAAAGAATTTCTTTTTGTTCTTCGCTTAATCTTCGATAAGGAGAATGTATAGGAAAAGAAATCTGATGAGCCAGTTTTAATAATGGTTTAAGCCAGGTCTCTGATTTTTCACCGGTCCAACAAGCAATAGCACCCTCAAAAACCGATTTGGTTGGATTCGGAATGATTTTATTTTCATCAAGTCCAATGATTCTTCCATACCCTTCGCATTTCGGACAAGCACCATAAGAATTATTATAATTGAAAAGAGCGGGTGAAGGCTCAGAAAAAGTTAGACCGTCCATCTCCATTCTGGTACTAAAAAGGTATTCCGTGTTTTTATTTATGATAACAGTGCAACTGCCTAAATTTTCTGAAAGCACAGTTTCCACTGAGTCGGCAATTCTTTTTTCAAATTCCTGATCTTCCTTATCTAACAGAAAACGATCAGTAATGACCTTGAAGTCTCTGCATTTTTTATCAGCAACCTTAATTTTTTTTAGCTCTTTATTGCCTTCTAATTCATTTTCAATATCAGTGATTTGCCCTTTATGAAGAACTCGTGTAAACCCTTTTTGAATGAGATATTCAAATTCCTGAAAGAGAGTTCTGTCAGGATATTTATTCTGAATATCAAAAACCAGGTATACTTCGGTCCCATGAGCTTGAGAAGTAATAAAGTCAATAATATCTTTTACGTTATGCTTTTTAACTTCTTTTCCTGAAATCGGTGAATACGTTTTTCCAATTTTAGCAAATAACAATCTCAGGTAATCATATAATTCTGTCATCGATCCAACTGTCGATCTGGCGTTGGTAGATATTACTTTTTGTTCAATAGCAATTGCAGGACAAAGACCCAGGATATAGTCAACATCAGGTTTCTTCATCCTATGAAGAAACTGCCGGGCATAAGACGAAAGACTTTCTACATATCTGCGTTGGCCTTCACTATATAAAGTATCTATTACAAGTGAAGATTTACCCGACCCGGACAATCCTGTAACGACAACGAGATTGCCTTTAGGGATGGTAAGATCGATGGATTTTAGGTTATTGGATCTAGCACCTTTAATTACTATTGAAGGATTATTAGAAGGTCTTGAAGAAACTGTACTTTTTGTCATTAACTGAATCAAACAGCAAAAATAGCTACTTTGAGTTAGCCGGAAAGACTAAATGATTTAGCAGTCAATATTTGAGAAATCCTAATTATTCCTTAAAAATGATAACATTTCAAATGTTAAATTTTCGGGTTAATTTGTTGAATTAGTTCTTCAATAAATAGTAATATTTAATTATATTATTATTTATATAATATTGATAATCAACACAATATTTAAATTTTATCTTTAACTTAAAAGATTTTGGCATATTTATTGTTATATTTGTCAATTGGAATATGTTATCTAAGTTTCAGTTAAAAATTCTGACCCAGACAGCAAATTCCAAACTTATTGTATCTTTACAGAGTCAAACAATTTAAAATCTAGTTTTTGCCTATCGAATACAACTTCTACAATTAGTTTAATTTATTAAAACCTAAGTGTATGCAAGTTGTAAAAATGACTGATCAGGAATTGATCAATGTCTATCTTCAAGGAAACGAAAAGGCTTTCGAAGAATTATTAAACAGACACAAGAACAAGGTCTATACTGCCATTTACTTATTCGTAAAGGACAGAGAGCTTGCTGAAGATCTTTTTCAAGAAGTTTTTATTAAAATCATTGATACCTTAAGAAAAGGAACTTACAACCATGAAGGGAAATTCTCACAATGGGCAACACGTATTGCCTATAATATGTGTGTTGATCATTTCAGACGAGGTAAAAAAAGAACCAAGGTTAACAACTCCGATGAGTTCGATATTTTCGACGTAATTTATTTGCCTGAAAATAATCGTGAGGATGAATTAATTCTAAGTGAAACGCATACGCAGATTAGAAAACTAGTAGATGAATTACCAGATGAACAAAGAGAGGTCGTAATACTTCGACATTACGCGGATTTAAGTTTTAAAGAAATTTCTTCTTTAACACGGGTAAGTATAAATACGGCATTAGGAAGAATGAGATACGCATTAATCAATATCCGAAAAATGATGGAAGAACAAGCAATTGTCCTGCAGTAAAAGCTTGTTTAAGAGAGTTAAAATTCTAATAATCCAGAGAAATAAAATAGGGGCGGTTCCGTGAGGATCCGCCCCTTGTTTTCAATGGGTTACTTTTGACTACTCCCCTAGACAAAAGATGTTGTAAATATAATAAGTTTTATAAGAATTAATAAATTTTAATAATTATCAAAATTAGCTTTTAATCAATAAAAAAAAGGGGATGAAGCCGAGCGACTTCAATCCCCTCTTAATAACACTATGAGAACACCCTAAGCCACAAATATATGATAACGGATGCACAAAACGCAAGTTTACCGACTGGTTTTTTAGTAAAATTTTCGTAATTAGTATTTTATAATCTTTTAATGACTCATTTACAATAGTTTATCTTCAAAAATGGGAATAAAATTTTTCAAAAAAAACTATTTTATAAGCTTTAAACACAATTTTTCAAAAAGAAAATTTCGAATTTACCATAGAAATAAATTCTTTCGCGCTTCCAAATCTTTTATTTGTCATTAGGAGTACAATGATTAAAAATCTAACTAATACCTTGAAATTTTTGATAACGAATTTCAATGATTTGCAAATTCAGTAGGCATTTAACAGGCGATGGTTTTTGAAAAAAGAAGAAAAGGTCGACAGTAAAAATTAGTTTATTCTCTTCAGGCGGTCAAATAGATTTTTTAAATCTTTTGATTCCTTAATTGGAAAAGGAGAAGAATGAATTCTCTTTGTCATACTTAAAATTCGTTCTTCAACTCCTGGATGAGTGCTAAGAAAATCTGGAATAGAACCTACAGATGAACTATCATTACTATCTTTTAACCTTGTAAATAGAGTAATTATTCCTTGGGGGTCAATCCTTTTTTCCTTCATTTTCTGAAATCCGAATTCGTCGGATTCTGTTTCGTATGCTCTAGAATATTTTAGGTTATAAATACGGTTCGCCTGCTCCATAAAAACAGCGGAAATAGCAGTAATGTCACCAAGTAATAGGGAAACAGCAGCATATGTAGAAAGTGATTGAACCATGCCCCGAAAAACATGCCTTTTCTCGATATGACCATATTCATGACCAAGTAATGCAACCAATTCAGTGTAAGATTCCATCTTATGGATTAAACCTGAGTAAACTATAATCTTTCCACCCGGAAGAGCAAAGGCATTTACCACTTCTGAATTAGAAAAATATACCTGAGATGGAAATAAACTATCCCAATTCAAGGATTGGAAAAAACTATCAATTAAAATCGATCGGGAAGAATCTATTTTTTCTTGCAATTGGATTTGTTTAAATATCGGAACTCCCATTTCTTGCTCCCAAGAATATGGAATTGCAGATGCTGTTTTATCCACAAGCTTCGGTAATATAAATGCATAAAAAATCCAAAAGCCAATAAGAAGTATTCCAAGAAGAGCTAAAAATTTATAGCATCCTGCATATCGTTTGTAAGGTTTAATAATGGAAAATGAAGTCGATTTAGACCTCAGGTCAGACAAAAAGTTTTGACCCAATATTTCAAGATGAGATTGGCCATTGTTATCAGAATAACTAAAGTAGGTCTTGTTGTTATCGTTATCGGGATGAGCCTTAATTTCACGTAAAGTCCAGAAAATGTTATTACCATCTGCCTTGGAAATCTTTAGTTCTCCGGGCATAATTTCAACCTCAACTTCGTCAAAAGCACCTCGTGGCCCAAAGTAATATTTCGCTTTATATATGCTCATTTGATTTCAAAATTATAAATAATCTACTAGCCGGTAACTGTTAAGATTGAAACATTTAAAAAGTATCATTAAGCACAATTTATTAATAGCTGTTATATAATAATTTACGCATTAAATAATTTTATAATGTGTTAAATAAATTATTTTTCTTATTTAATCCCCTTATAGTACAATTGAATACTGAAATTCCTTATTTTTACAAACTTTTTTTATCAAATCACATAAAAACAAAATATGAAAAAAATTTCTACGAATTTGATTCTGGCATTTTTAGCAATTACCATCTCGGTATCTGCTCAAGCTCCCAGAACAGTACTTTTTGAACACTTTACAAGTGCAACCTGCCCACCTTGTGCAACAACAAATCCTATTTTTAAGAAATTTCTTGAGCCATTTGGAGAAACTGTAATTAGTATGGCTTTCCAATGTAATATTCCTCAAGTCGGTGACCCAATGTATGCTTCTAATACAACAGAAGTTGGAACAAGAATGACTTATTATGGAATTAATTCTGCCCCAAATGCAAGAATGGATGGAAAAATTCCTTCTCCGGGAACACCAAATCCAACTCATCCATTAAGTATTACTGCTCAAACATTAAATACAAGATTGGCGGTTACTTCACCTATTGAAATGCATGTTGATCATTTGGTGATTTTAGGCACAGGAGGTGCAAAAGACTCAATGGACATTACCATTACAATTAAAAATGTAAGTGCCTCAGACTTCAGCAATGCTAATTATGTACTTCAAACTTGTATAGTAGAAGAAGATATAAAGTTTCCTAAACAAGCAGCTACAAACAGTGAAACTGAATTTCATACAGTAATGCGTAAAATGATTCCATCTGCAGCAGGAGCAAAATTTACTGAAACTATTGCAGTAGGAGCAACTAAAACTATAAATTACAGAGCAGCGGTTCCCGCTTATATTTATTCTTATAAAGAATTAGGTGTTGTTGCTTATATGCAAAATAATTTAGCTAGTTCTAAAGAAGTAATTCAAGCTGCAAAGTCACATCCAAAAGAAATTAATGGTGTATATTATGACTTGGCTTTCGTATCTTCAAAATTGACTGGAAGAATTGACCAATGTGATAATACTGTTGGATTTGATGTTGAAGTAAAAAATATTTCTACAGGAACGGATACAATCAAAACTATAGATTTTATTCCTGTAGTAGCTGGATCTAATAAAGCAAAATCAACATGGACTGGAGTATTATTACCAGGTCAAACTATAAACCATAAAGTCGGTAATCAGACTATCGCTTTTGGAAATACAGCTTTAAATGTATTTATTGATAAAATTAATGGAGGTGCTATTAAAGATTTGAACACTATTAATAATTTTCAATCACAAATGTCATTATTAACATTTAATGCTAATGTTGCTGGAACTGAAATTACTCAAGGTTTTGAATTGCCTATTGCCCAGACAGCTCCACCAAAAACTTTATTCTTAAGTGAAGGACTGAGATTGTTTAAAGCCGATTCAACTTTTGCTAGAAATGCAGCTGGAGCATTACCGGGTTACGGAATGGGTGGATTTGGTAAATCAAGATATACTGCATTCTTTGCTTTTTCAGATGGAGTTCCTGATTTAAGTGCGTCGATAATTTTTGATAAAGTTGATCTTACCAATTCAAAGCAGACCAAAATGAGTTGGAATTATGCATATTCAACTAAAACTCTAGACGATTATGATAAAATGGAAGTTCTTGTTAGTAAAGATTGTGGCGTAACGTGGACTTCTGTTTATGAAAATCAAGGCGAAAACATGAAGTCTTGTGAAGCTAATCTAAATGGTCATATTCCTGGATTCTTTTTACCTGAACCACAAGATTGGAAAGCTGAATCCTTTGATTTAAGTGCATATGATGGAACTCCTGAATTAATAATTAGAATGAAAGGAACTTCCGGACTTGGTTGGGCTTACTTTCTGGATGATGTAAATGTAGTAAGTGCTGTGTCAACCAATAATCCTGGTATTTTAAAATTTATGTCAGTGAGTCCTAATCCTGCTACTGATGTATTAAATATTAAATTGAATGTTGAAGAAGCTGCTAAATCCAACATCAGCTTAACTGATCTTAACGGAAAAGTTGTTAGATCCATGACTAGAGAATTAACAGCAGGTCAGAATAACATTCCAATGAATGTTGATCAGGTTCCTGGAGTTTATATTCTTGAAGTAAAGACTGAGAAAGGAGTTCGTACTGAAAAAGTAAGTATACTCTAATCATATTAAGATAAAAAACCGATAAAAAGCCTCTATCTACGGATAGGGGCTTTTTTAATTTAATTGTGTTATCTTTGGTGTGAATTAATATAATTGAGATGAATAAATTATTTACATTGTTACTATTAACTTGCTTAATGTCAGTTAGTTATGCTCAAAATAAAAATTTTGAAGCGCAGGATAATCCTTGTAAAGAAAATTTTGTTGTTGACCCTAATAATCCAACGGATCATGTGTGTCATAATTTAATTAAAAATAATACCGCAGGAACACTGAAATTATTATGGAAGAGATTTGATGTTCTTGTTCCGGCCGGTTGGGAGCCAACAGTTTGTGATAATGTAAATTGTTATGCAACTTTCGTAACAAGCTGTCCCGAAGAATATGTCAATGAAATTCTTAAAGGAAAAACAATGCTTGCTGATATGCACATTTATGATGGCGGAATTCCTGGAAAAGAAGCGGAAGTGACCTTAAGAATTTTCGAAAAAGAAGATACAACAAGTTATATAAATGTAAATTATTTATTCAATAAAGAATCTGTAGGAACTAAAAATCAGCAAAGAAATATTTCCCTTAGAATGTACCCAAATCCAGCTCAAAATTCTTTCCAGGTTGATTTTAATACAGGAATATCAAAAATAGAAATATTAAATGTTGTAGGTAACAAAGCTCTAAGTTATAAAGCAGAGACTTCTAAATCATATGATATCTCTATGCTAGAAGATGGAATATACTTTGTAAAGTTTATAACAACTGAAGATAAAACTTTAAGGACTGTAAAGCTCATTAAAAGATCCATTAGAAGCTAAAAATGACTCGTTAGCAGTAGCTGCAAGCAATGTGCCAACAATTCTCAACTATTAACATTTATAGCTTCTGTTTCATTTATAGCTTTAAATTTGGGGCTCATTAATCTAACTTGGCAAAATCTAATAAACAAGATCGATTCGAGAAGGAATTCATGCCTCATGTTGAGGCCCTTCACACATTTGGTTATCATCTGACTTATAATAATGAAGATGCAGCTGATCTCGTTCAGGAGACGTATCTTAAAGCGTATAAATTCATAGATAAGTACGAACAGGGAACTAATGCAAAGGCTTGGTTGTTTAAGATTATGAAGAATGCTTATATCAATGATTATCGTAAGCGTTCTAAGCGTCCAACTCAGGTAGATTATGAAGAAATGTCGGCTTATCACGAAGGTGATGACTCGCAATTAAGTAGTTATTATGATATCCGGGAAGACTTATTTGAAAAAGTCATGGGTGATGAGGTTACGGCTGCAATCAATGCACTTCCAGAAGAATTTAAGTCTGTAATCTTTCTTTGTGACATAGAGGAGTTCAGTTATGAAGAAATCTCAAAAATCCTTGAAATTCCAATAGGAACAGTAAGAAGTCGTTTGTTTAGAGCTAGAAATATGCTCAAAGAACTTTTAAAAAATTATGCCTTGAAAATGGGATACAAAGATTTAAGAGGAGAAAAAAATAGTCCAGGGGAAGAAGAAAGTGAACTATAGCGATCCAGCATTAACTAGATTACACATATTGCTTCTTAAAAAGAAGTTATGATCAAATTTTTGAAATATTAATGATTTAAAAGATAAAATATGGAGAGTTTCGACTTCAATGAATTAAGAAAAAAAATTGTTTCATTCCTGGATAAGGATATGAACCCGGAAGAAGAAAAATTATTTCTTCATCATGTAAAACAAAATCCAACACTTAACAGAGAAATCGAACACCAACAATCAATACGTTCAAAAATTAAACAAAGTTTTCAAAGGCCAGACCTTGCTCCAGGGTTACACGATCGAATTCTTGATAGTATAAGGGGGAAGCGCTAATAAAATTTGCAAAATTGCGGATGTGAGGACTTGCAAATTTGAATTCATAAAATAAGTCAATACAAAGGCTTTTAAATGGATGCATTATTCAGTTAAAACATAACCTTCGAAACAGAAAGATAAAGAAGCGAATAATACTCGCCCATTAAATACAAATCTCTTTAGCCTTTTATAGAATTCAATATTTTCTTTACAAACCAAGGACCTCTATAAATCATACCTGCATAAAGTTGAATAAGGTCAGCGCCTGAATTTAATCTTTGTTGGGCATCTTTTTCATTCATAATTCCTCCTACATTAATAATCGTAAATTTTTTGGGATGAACAAGGCGATTTAATATTCCACAGCTTAAATCTTTAAGCGGAGCACCACTTAGACCACCTTGTTGTTCACTGATATTTTTTTCGACCAAAAAATTGGGTCTTGAAATAGTAGTGTTCGTAGCTATTATACCCTGAATGCCTGTTGAAGATACTACTTCAATGATGTCATTCAACATTTCTGCAGAAAGATCAGGTGCAATTTTTAAATAAATGGGCTTGGGCTTT
The DNA here is from genome assembly GCA_013140975.1 of Saprospiraceae bacterium. Lineage (GTDB taxonomy): Bacteria > Bacteroidota > Bacteroidia > Chitinophagales > Saprospiraceae > Vicinibacter. The sequence goes on along the minus strand of JABFRV010000075.1, from coordinate 4,704 downwards.
TGATTTTTAAGATTCGATTTTTGTATTGAGCTGAGTAGATTCGTTAAAGGTTCTTTATCTTGTAAAGCACGAAGATTTGGTGTATTGGGAGACGAAACATTCACTACAAAATAGTCGACATAATTAAATAATTTTTCAAAGCAAATAATGTAATCCTGAATCGCATTTTCTTGAGATGTTAATTTATTTTTTCCGATATTGCCACCAATAACAACCTGATTCTTATTTTTAAATTGTTTTAAATTTTCAATAAGCGAATCAACTCCAGAATTGTTAAAACCCATTCGATTGATAATGCCTTCATCTTTTTTTAACCTGAATAATCTTGGTTTGTCATTCCCAGATTGTGGCAGAGGAGTTACAGTACCAACTTCAATGCTGCCAAACCCTAAATATGATAACAGGTCCAACCATTTTCCATCCTTATCAAAGCCTGCTGCAAGACCGATTTTGTTTTTATAAGAAATGCCATCAACTATAATAGGATTATGCGTATTCGTTGATTCAAATGATTTTTTTAACAGAAATGAAATTATAGGAATTTTTAAGGCCAGAGAAAAAAGGTCCATGCTCAGGTAATGAGCTTTTTCAGCGTCAAAGAGAAAAAAGAATTTTCTGAGAATATACCACATATTAAAGAAATGGATTTGTAAGTTTTTCTTGACCAATGGTAGTCATTGGTCCATGACCTGAAAAGACTTTAGTGCCATGGGGTAGAATCATGAGTTTGCTTTGAATCGAATGTATTAAAGTATTAAAATCGCCTCCTGGAAGATCAGTTCTTCCAATACTTCCTTCAAAAAGGACATCTCCAGAGAAAAGAATTTCTTCAGTCCGATTAAATAAACTGATGCTTCCGGGACTATGACCGGGAGTAAATATAACTTCGAAATTTATTTTTCCAAGATATAAAATTTCTTGTTCATCTAATAGAATATTGAAATCCGGAAGCAATAACGAACCCAGACCATACATTTTGGAAATCTCAGGTCCTGAGGCATAGACAGGAATTTCCTTTGAATGCATAAGAGGAAGTAAATTATATTCTTCATAGATTCGTTTGCAACCTAAAATATGATCAATATGCGCATGTGATAAGATGCAGTGTTTGAGTTTTAATTGATTAGAATGAATAAATACAAAAAACTCTTTTTCTTCTTTTTCGGTATAAAAACCAGGATCAATAACCGTTGCAATTTTATCTTCATCCCAAATCAGATATGTATTCTCGGAGAAGGGATTAAAAATAAACGTCTTAATATTCATTTCGATGAATTTAGATTATCTTTGAATTATGTTTCGCCTCTTGCTGATTCTCATTATTTTCAATGTAGCCTCAAGCTTTATTTTGGCTCAAAATGCCAGAGAAGAATTTGGAAAGAATAAAATTCAATATAACGATGATCAACAAGATTGGTGGATTTATGAGACCTCTAATATAATTTACTATTGGTACGGCAAAAGTAGAAAAGTTGCTGAATTTTATGTTAGTATTGGAGAAAATGAGAATAAAAAGATTCGGGAAATTTTCGAATTTCATCTGCGGGACAAAATTGAATTGGTCATATATTCAGATCTGTCAGACCTTTATCAGACCAATCTAGACCTGGATGTTTACCTTACTCCTAATAACTGGAAAGAGGAGCCTAAAATCGTGGATCAAAAAATGCTCATTTACTTTGATGGAAATCATCAAAATGCATTGAAGTTAATTCGGAAAGGTTTAATACGAATTTACTTTAATTCCATATTCTCAGGATCCCAGATTGAAGAGGTAGTTCAAAAAGTTATTTCTTATAAACTTCCGGTATGGTTTGAATCTGGATTAATTGAATATCTGAGTGAATCTTGGACTGAAGAAGATATAAATAATCTTTCCTTTTACTGGAAAAAGTCAGGAAAGAATAATTTTAATAGAATACAAAGAAATAATTCACTTCTTGCAGGTAAATCAATGTGGAATTATATTGTAAAACAATATGGTCAACAAGCAATCTCCAATTGGTTGTATATGATAAGAATTCAAAAAGATCTAAATTCTGCTGCAAGACTTGTTTTCCAAAGAAATTTAAGAAGTTTATATGATGAGTGGTCTGAGTATTACGAAAGAGAAGTAAATCAATTCAATATTTCCGAATTAAAATCACAAAAGCTAAAACTAAAATTAGAGGAAAATATTATAGAAGCAGAGTATCGTGATGAATTGGAAGGATTTCTATTAAGTACAAACCAAAATGGCAGAAAGAGAATTCGATTTTTTAATCCTCAAAAGAAAATCAATAAGGTAATTTTTAAATCTGGTCATAGAAATAAAATAACGATTCCAGAATCAGGATATCCATTGGTATTTTTTATTCCAGGAATTCAACAATATTATATTGTAGATCTTGTAAGAAATAGAAATAAAATATTTGTATATGATAAAGATTTCAGATTCAAGTCAAGTAATATATTTCCAGAAGATATACAGGAGATTTATGACATTGAAGGCGTAGATGAAAAGAAAATTTATTTTACAGGAAATACAAACGGCTTATCTGATTTGTTTGCATATGATCTGATTTCAAGATCATATACCAGAATTACAGACGATATTTTTGACGATCAAAAATTTAAAAGATTAAGATCAGACTCAATAATTATGAATACTGCAAGAGGGAATATTGATATTCCTGTGAAGGTTTTGGACTCCATTGTGCCAATATTTCCATTTGAGTTATATTCAATAAAAGATAAAAATATACAAAAATCCGACGACCTTCAAAAGATAGGTTCTATTGAAGATTTTGCAATCAGAGGAGATGAAAAATTGTTACAAGCATTAAACAATTCGAAAAGACAATATTTATATCAAAGAAAGAGCGTATTGTATGATGTCTCAGAACCGTATTTGCAAAAATTGGCATTTGGGAATGAGAACCAAATTATTAAATTTTACAAGAAACCAAACCAAAAGTATTATTTCAATATTGTTGATGACAATCAATATAAAGATAAGTATATAACAAATGAATTTATTGACCAGCAACAAAGTAACCACATCGATAGTATTCAATCTAAATTAAACGTCTCAAAGGGTTACTTTGAATCTTCATTTGGTGATCCGGTTAATGTGGATGCAGTCTTGCAAGAATTTATAAAAAAATCCACCTCCTACCAACTGAGCGATTTAAAATTTACAGAACAGAAGTATCAACATACTAACTCTGCTGTTATATTTAATCCGAATCAAGCTATTGCTTATCGAAATCGGTTTAGTATGGATGATTGGAGTACCACATTAAATAATGATTTGTTATTTGGCGGGTTGAATACATTTACGGGTAATAATCCTATATATGATGTTCCGCATACAGGAATATTATTTAAAACCAAAGTAATTGAGAACTTTAATAATTATACCATAGATTTCGGAGTACGTATTCCAACAGATTTCAGAGGCTCTGAAGCGTTTGCAGTCTTTCATAACAATAAATTTAGATGGGATCATAGTTTTGGAATATATCGGAAATCTATTCGTAAGATAATTCCTGTTCGTTTGTCGTCAGAATTTCAGCAGGTCGATAAGACATTTTTGTTGAATCATCAAATGCGGTATGCTTTGGATCACTATAGAAGTATAAGATTGAATAGTACAATTCGAAATGATTATATATTTCTAAAAGCGACAGAAAGAAGTTTGTTGGATACGAATGGTACTCATTTTCAAAGTATTGGATCGAGAGTGGAATATGTATTTGATGATGCATTAAATTTATCAGTGAACTTAAGACAAGGTACCCAAAGTAAATTTTTCTTTGAGTTTAGTAAGAGATTTATTGGGAATTTCTCAAATGGAATTAATATTAAGCAACTTCCGGGCTTTTTATTTATAGCCGGAATGGATATTCGGCATCACATTCCAATCATGAAGTTGTCAACTTTTTCTAATAGATTTTACTTGAATTCTTCTTTCGGAACGCAGAGGTTGTTAAATCATCTTGGTGGAACAGAGAATTGGATGCTCTTTAGAAAGTTCAATTATGAATCTCCTCCAGACCTGGCGTCGAATTATTCTTATTCCCAGCAAGTAACTGAAGTTAGAGGACATCCGATAAGTTCGAGGAAAGGAAGTTCAGCAATGGTTATTTCAAGTGAAATAAGAATTCCGTTTTTTCAATATATATTAAGCCAGAACTGGAAAAATAGTTTTATTAGGAATATGCAATTTATACCTTTTCTCGATATTGGTTTAAGCTGGCAAGGTGCGCTTCCTGATTTTAATAAAATTGAGAAATATTCATTTTATGCTGAAAATCCTGCAGTGAAAGTAAATATTATTTATAACAGAAATCCTTTTATAGCTGGTACAGGCATAGGACTCAGAACTTCATTGTTTGGATATTTTATTCGATTTGATTATGGCTGGCCAATACAAGAATTGAAGTTACGAACGCCAATATCACATATTTCAATAGGATTTGACTTTTAAAAAAGGTTTTCAAAATTTTTCTAATCACTTATTTTATTAAGCGATTTATATAATAAGTATAATTTATTACTGCACGAATAATTTTTCAATAAAAGTAGAATTGTTCTGCTTGATGACAACAAAATAAAGCCCCCATGCCAATGAAGTATTAAGTCCGAAATATTTATCATTTAATGAATTGTAATACAATAAATTTCCTTCAACGTCATATATGCTTAATTCGAATTCCTGTA
>JABFRV010000001.1 GCA_013140975.1 Saprospiraceae bacterium | reverse complement strand
GGGTTGTATAACGCATTTTATTGAGGTTCAATTTATTATTATCATTAATCGGACAACAATAATATTTAATATTAATTAAGTCGAATTTTAAAATTAAAGATGTATTACTTCTCCATATGCAGCAGCTGCAGCTTCCATTACTGCTTCTGACATCGTTGGATGAGGGTGAATTGTTTTAATAATTTCCATTCCAGTCGTTTCCAATTTTCTTGCAGCCACTACTTCGGCAATCATTTCTGTAACATTCATACCAATCATATGAGCACCAAGGAATTCGCCATATTTCTTATCAAAAATTACTTTGACAAAGCCATCTTTAGCGCCAGCTGCACTTGCTTTGCCGGAAGCTGAAAAAGGAAATTTTCCAACTTTAAGTTCGTAACCGGCTTCTTTAGCTGCGGCTTCTGTAAAGCCTACTGAGGCAATTTCCGGAGAGCAATAGGTACATCCAGGTATATTTCCATAGTTAATTGGTTCTGGATGATGACCACAGATTGCTTCTACACAAGTGATCGCCTCTGCACTTGCAACATGAGCGAGTGCTGGACCTGCTGTGATGTCGCCAATCGCATAAATTCCAGGAATATTGGTTTTATAGAATTGATCAACTTTTACAAGGCCTTTTTCTATTGCAACTCCTGCAGCTTCAAGTCCTATGTTTTCTATATTTGGAGAGACACCAGCTGCAGATAAAACGACATCACATTCTATGATTTGTTCTTTATTATCTTTTCTGTCTTTGATATAAACGTTTAATCCTGTTTTGGTTTTCTCAACTTTTTCAACAGATGTGTTCGCAAATACATCCATTCCTTTTTTCTTAAAAATTTTGGTAAGTTCTTTAGAAATATCTGCGTCTTCACGTGGAACCAATCCTTGTTCCATGAATTCAACGATAGTTACTTTTGTTCCTAAAGAATTATAGAAGTACGCAAATTCAACTCCAATCGCCCCTGCGCCAACAACTACCATGTGCTTTGGCTGATTAGGCAATGACATAGCTTTGCGATATTCAATAATATTTTCACCGTCTATCTTTAAATTCGGTAATTCTTTTGCGCGTCCACCTGTAGCAAGTATAATATGATCAGCGGTATAGTTTGTTATTTTTCCTTCGGCGTCTTTGAGATCTATTGATCTGTTCTTAGTCAGACTTGCAGTTCCCATAAGTACAGTGATCTTATTTTTCTTCATTAGAAATTGGACCCCTTTGCTCATGCCATCAGCTACTGAGCGAGATCTTTTAACAATTGCGGAAAAATCTGCCTTCGCATTATCAACTGTGATCCCGTAGTCAGAGGCATGATTGATATACTCAAATACATTAGCAGATTTCAGTAAGGCTTTGGTTGGAATACATCCCCAGTTTAGGCATATACCTCCGAGAGCTTCCTTTTCCATAATTGCAACATTTTTACCCAGCTGAGCAGCTCTAATGGCAGCTACATAGCCTCCAGGTCCAGATCCCACAACGATTATATCAAATTTCATACTTGTCCAATTTCGTGCAAAGGTAAAGCCTAAAGAAGTATTTTTAATGAATGATAGCATCTAAGACGTGAATATTTTGGAATTCAATGATTTCTCCAAAGCATAGCCAATTTCAGATTGTAAAGGCCTTAAAGACATGGAATTAGAAGCTTGTTAAAGTCTTTTTAAAATTGCATTTATTGAAACAAAAAGTAGAGATACATCGTTACGTTTTTTATGTTAAAATCAACTCTTTTAATAGTAAGTTCAATTGTAGGCTTAGGATGGATATCTGATTGGGTTTTAGTGGAAGATAAGAGAGCAGGGTTCTCACTGGCTTTTCCCGTTCAACCCAATATTAAACAAGATTCTTTAGATGCGGGAATAGGATTAAGCTACACTAAAACTATGACAGCCAGCGTAGGTGATGGAAATGATGCCAGAATTTATCTCGCCAACTTTACAGCGTATCCTGAATCCATGGATTTAAATGATAAAGACAGTACTGGATATTATCTATGTCAAACTATCATCGAACAAATAAGTGGCCAACTCGAAAATTCTGAAATTCTATATAATCAACCTACAAGCATTAATAGTGTACCGACTCAAATAGCTTCAATTCGATATGGAGTTGATTCCTCCATAGTAAGGATGGCGCTTTTCATGCATAAGAATAAATTAATGTCTCTTCAATACTATTCTCCAGCAGAAACCGGAATGAGTAAGGATGCTGAGAAGTTTTTCTATTCTTGCAAAATGATGGATTGATTATAGAAACTAATCAAGTGTCAAATTCTATTAGAGCTCAAAAGCATTAGAGCATCAATTTTTTAATTCTTTCTTTAATATTATTCTCATTGATTTTTTCTATCATTGATGAAAGTTGATTCATTATTTCTTCATTGTGTGCTATAGCTTTTTTCTGACGAAGATCAATATGAACAAATGTTGTCCACATCAATGATTTTAAATGTGTCATATCATCGTTCCACATTTGATATTCGTTTACAATTGTTTTTTCATTAAAATGAATCAATGCTGTTTTGATTTTTACGAATTCATTTCTTTTGGCCTCTTTAATATAAGAGATCTCATGATTGACTACGACCCAGGCGAGTCCTTGTTCGACAGCATATTTTTCCAGATCAATTTTGTGATGTTCGAGAATATGATCTTCTCTTGCTTCGAGCATGTAATCCAGAAAACGAGTATTGTATAAGTGACCAAGAGGATCACAGTCTTTGAAGCGGATGCGGTGGCGTGAAAGCATGGAATTGGTTTATGGTTGACGAGCTTACAGGTTGACGGTTGACAAGATTGCAGTTGGTTATTGTATTAAGAATTAATGCAAAAATGATTAAAAAGTTTAACCTGGCTAAAAGTTAATTATTAATTCGCGTCTTATGTGATTAAGTGTTGTATTTGTGGATTGAAAGTTCAATTGATATAATTCTATTTAAAGAAATTAAAATTATTCACCTAAAATTTTATCCATATAAACCCCTATTTTTATTAATTCAGGGTTTCTCCCGATGTGATGGAGTGTTCCTTGTAATACCTTTACATTATACAATCACACCAAGCTTGTTGAAATTCTTCAAACAAATTTTTTGACAAGAATAGATTCTGCGAAAACGCTTTATTGAATTGTTTTTATTTAGATGTTAAGTAATTGATTTTGATGGGTTATAGTTGACTGGTTCATAAGTTGACGGTTGACAGGTTGACGGTTGACTGTTGCTGAGTTGATAAGTTGACGGTTGACGGTTGACTGTTGCTGAGTTGACAAGTTTACAGTTGACAGGTTGATTGTTGACGAGTTGATTGCTGACGAGTTGATTGTTGATAAGTTGACTGTTGACTGGTTGATTGCTGACGCTTTGAAAAGTTGACTGCTGACTGTTGGTAAGTTGACGGTTGACTGCTGACGAGTTGATGAGTTCATAAGTTGACAGCTGACAGGTTGACTGTTGACTGGAAATAATTAGGTTTGATAGTCTTAAGACAAAGTTTTTTAAGGTTGATTTTTTAGATTTCAATCTTGTGATCAGCTTGTCAACTAGTAAACTCGTCAACCCGTCAACTCAACCCCTCGTCAACCCGTCAACCCGTCCCCACATCAACCTGTCAACCCGTCAACCTGTCAACCAAAAAAAGAGTAATTAAAATTTCTAAATATGTTAAAAGTAATGGTATTATCGATCCTACTGCTCGGAGGGATAAATCTGAGCGACACTGCCGATGACGGTTATGATCTAGTGAAAGCAAGAATTGCACAACACTTCTCTGTGAGTGTAAGCAATGTTTCTCTTCATTCGCCTAACACAGTCATTGTTACGCTTCCGTCAAGTACTGCGACAGGAACACTTTCTCTCGCTGATTGCGGAGCACTTTGCACAGAGGTCACTGCGAATTTCCCCAATGATATTTTTGTATTTATTGTGGAGGATGATATACAGCTATTGTAAAGTGCAACAAATGTTTCAATCATTATAATTGATTGAATTCTGATTTGAAGTTGATGGCTGATAAAGTTTATTTATATAGCATTTATAGATACAATTCTTATTTGTCATCAACTTCATTTTATTATTAATGACGAGTGCATTAAAATTATTTTAAATAATACTCGCATAGTAAAGTCTCTTACTAATTGCCTAAATGAGGCTAACGATTAATAAGCAATTTATAGCTTTTATGGCATTTATAGTATTAGCTTATTTAGCTTTTCTTCTTTTTCTCCACCGGATCAGGCTTAGCTACGGCGATTTGTTCGTCGATTTTTTCTAGGAGCCATTCTTTGCCTACAGGCGATGAATTTGACAATTCAGTCTTTAATAATAATAATTGCTTTTTCGTTTTATTCGCTATTAATAATTGTTTAGTGAAATATATCAAACTTAAATAATACGATTTCTGTAATTTTGATATTTCTTTATTTCTTTGTAAATATAGCTTAAAGCTATCGATAAAAGAATTCAAAGCATTTACTTCATCAAGTTCAAAATATGAACTGAGAATCATTGCTTTTGATCCAAGTGCATAAAATATTTCTTCATATTGGACTTTCTGAAGTAATTCTAAAACATCTTTAAATTTTCTTTTACTAAATAGCAATGTGGCATTATTAAAAGTCACCGCATTATTTTTTATTTTTACATTTAAATATATGGAGT
>JABFRV010000183.1 GCA_013140975.1 Saprospiraceae bacterium | reverse complement strand
ATATTTGTAATTCTATTACACCAGCTATGCAGACGAAAGAGATACTTTTAAAAATCCGACTTAAACGGGAATCCTTAAGATTTACACAAGAAGCAGTTGCAGCAGAATTAGATCTAACTACCAAGAGTTACAGTAACCTTGAAAATGGTCGAACAGAACTAAGTATTACCAGGCTGCTTTCTATCGCCAAACTTCTAAACATTTCACCGGAAGAATTTTTTGTTTCTAATAATTCGAACCAATCTTTTGAAACGAATTTATTAGTCAACAAAGACGAAAGAGACAAACCTATTTTAGGCATGATCAAAATCAGTCAAGATTACATCAAACATCTTGAAGATGAGATTCAGTACTTGAGAATGAATAGTAAATAATTTAAAAAATAATTTATTCCTAATTACGTCGAAAACCCATTCTTGGTTTGTCAAAGGCTTTTCTTCTGTCGTTCTCCGGAATCAGATCTTTGAGATCTTCGGGCATGATCATATTGGTCTGAACAGAATCCATTTCGGTAAGACTGAGTTGTGAAAGACGTATGTTCTGATGATGAATAATTTCCTGAACAATCGTGCGTATCGTACGTGCATTACCAAAGAATTTATCTTTGGATGTATATAGGTAGTCTAAATAATTTAAAAACTGGCTCTTTGCAGAATCGTGCAGAAACAATTTATGATCAGCAAACATTTTTACTGCGATGTCCATCAATTCCTGAGGAAGATAATCTTCAAATTTCAAAATACGATCAAAGCGACTGCTTAATCCTGGATTGGATTTAAGGAAAGTCTCCATCTGATCTGTATATCCTGCAACAAACACAAAAAATTGTCCGCGCTGATCTTCCATTCTTTTTAACAAGGTCTGAATAACTTCAGCTCCATAATCTCCTTGTCCGCTTATACTCTGCGTTAATGAATATGCTTCATCTATAAATAAAACACCACCGATGGATTCTTCGATCTTCTCCGCTGTCTTGATTGCTGATTGACCTAAATAACCTGCAACCAATCCCTGACGATCGGTTTCCACCATGTGTCCACGTTCTAAAATTCCCAACGCTTTAAAAATTCTTGCCAAGATTCTTGCAACAGTACTTTTACCTGTTCCGGGATTCCCGAGAAAAACGGTATGCAAGAAGAATTGATTTAAAACTTCTTTTCCTGAACGTTGAGAGTATTGTACAATTTGTACAAGTTCGTGAATTTCTTTTTTGACCTGTGGAATTCCAATGAGAGAATCCAACTCTGCCAATGATTCCGTAAGCAATTTTTGATCCAACGGAATTTTGGGCTTGGCGTGCAAAGGTTCAATTTCTATTCCTTGAACATCTTTTATTGTTACAGTTGATAATTCTTCAATTGACTTTTCCTGTGCGAGGCCTTCGTTGATAATTCTGATTCCCAGATTGATCTTGGATTTATCAACCAGATCGAATACAAATCTTGCATTTCCAAAAGTATTATTTCTATTTCGAAATGCATTAAGAATAATTGTATTGAGATGTTCTTTGGCTTCTGATGTAAATTCGATTGTTTTTTCAATCATTGCATATTCTGCAATTTCATACAATTCCTGTGGAAGGTAATCTGGAAAGTTATAGTATAATTTAATTCTGCTTTTTAATCCGGGATTTGAATCGAGAAAATATTTCATTTCTTTTGGATATCCCGCCATTATTATTGCAATGTCACCGGGTCCATTTGACATTTCTTTTACAAGAATTTCTATTACTTCTCTACCAAAATCTTTGCTGTCATCATTCGTTCTTGCCAAAGCATATGCTTCATCGATAAACAACACACCGCCTCTTGCTTTTTCAATAACCTCTTTTACTTTTGGTGCAGTCTGTCCGATATACTCTCCTACTATTTCTGCGCGATCTACTTCATACACATGACCTTTAGTTAGCACTCCCATTTTTTTATACAGCTGCCCCATCATTTTAGCAACTGTTGTTTTTCCTGTGCCGGGATTTCCCATAAATACGGAATGAAGTACAATCTGATCATTCTCTTCAATTCCTCTTTCCTTACGCAGTTTTAGAAATTGTATATACACGGCATGATCACGAACTTTTTTCTTGACTTCCTTAAGTCCAATCATCTTGTCAAGATCATATAACACTTCTTCAAAAGTCTGATTGTCGCTTTCTTCAGAAGGAAGAATAACAGGATCGCTCAGATGCGGCAAAGTAATGTGACCAACTCCTTCAATAAATTCGTCTTCTACAAAGAAAGACATCATACCCAGAAGTTCGTCCATAAATATTACTTCACAAGTATATAGACCTTCCCACCAGGAGCCCTTGACATTAGAACCCCATCCTGCGATTATTGTAATTTTATCTTCTTCTCTTTTAACCGGAACAAGTCGTATCAACTGTCCTTTTAATTCTCTGGCTTCATTATGAAACTTTATAAATAGTTCACACTGCCAATTGGTCTGAAGGCATTTGTTTTTTAATATAACTTCAGCATAAATATATCGGGTTTCAGTGCTGTTAAAACTCGTGAAATATTTTTTATCAACATCCGTAACATCATCAAACGGGCCTTCAAACAATTTAATACTGACAAGATCTACATACGGATTGGTTCCATCATCTTCGTGATTACCTGCATCTTCAATATAAAAATACCGTGATGTAATTTTTTCTCCATCGATCCATGCTTCCCAACAGTATGTTCCCTTTTTCCAGAAACTACCTTCTTTTTTATTACCCCATCCTTCGCGTATATACACGAGATGATCATATTTGGATATCCTTCTTTTAAAAGAAAGATTACAAACTTCTTTTTTAGATTTTATTAAGCTAAAGCATTTTAATTCAATGTCAGCTTCCCAAAAATCCCGATCGAATAATTTATTATAGAATGAAAGTTCGGCGTATATATAAGTCGTCTCCAGCCTATCAAAAACCTGTCTGTATTTCTTCCTATTATCAGCAAGCCATTCTGTCGATGAATAGACTTTTAGTTCTTTAAACTTGTACTTTTTTTGATCAGTAGGAAGAATAATTTCATCCATCTTATATATTGGATTTTGGATGCCAACAAATAGTAATTCTTATCCTCCGCAGGCAGCCTTTAATTTTTTAACATAAACCTCCCAGACATCTTTTTGTTCATTGACCTCATCATCATCGCAATAGTCAGTTATTTCCAGAATCGTCTCGTTGGTAATATCTGTCTTGTAAAATCTGAACTGCAGGAATTCTGTTTCCCTTTCAGCCCATTGAAACTTTACGAGTTCGTCTTCAATATCCATAACCATATCAGCTACTTCATCTGAGCCTTCCCATGAAAAAGTGTACGTATCACCGATATTATCGACTTTATCACAAAACCATCTTACAATAGCAGTAGGTTGAGTTATGAACAGGTAAATGATAGAGGGTGATGCTTTAAACATAAATTCTACCTGAAATTGTACTCTTGCCATTGTGTTTGTTTAATATTTTTAAAAGCTTATAACAGGGCAATATTAGTCTGTTTATAGAATTTTTTACTCTTTTATGAACTTTTTTTACTATGTTGGCATTATTGTAGATTGTCTTTAGTCTTACGAAGCAAACAAAGACAGGCAATAATTAAAAACCACTTTGTCCTTAAAATGTATTAGTTATTCATTATCAATAAGTTATAATTTTATTTCTACATGCGCCAGTTAAAGATTACCAAATCGATTACAAATCGTGAGAGCCAGTCTCTTGAAAAATACCTTCAGGAAATAGGCAAGGTAGACCTTTTAACACCGGAAGAAGAGGTTGAATTAGCCAAACAGATCAAACAAGGGAATCAACTTTCTTTAGAAAAATTAACGAAGGCAAACCTTCGTTTTGTGGTTTCTGTGGCTAAACAATATCAAAATCAGGGATTATCCCTATCAGATCTTATTAATGAAGGCAATCTGGGATTAATTAAGGCAGCTCAAAGATTTGATGAGACTCGAGGTTTTAAGTTTATTTCATATGCAGTATGGTGGATCAGACAGTCCATTCTTCAGGCTTTGGCGGAGCAATCCCGTATTGTAAGACTTCCTTTAAATAAGGTTGGATCACTGAATAAGATAAATCGTGCTTTTTCAGAACTAGAGCAAGAATACGAAAGAGAGCCTAGTGCAGAGGAATTAGCAACTTTATTGGAAATACCAACAGAAGAAGTAGAGACCACACTAGGAGTAGCTGCCCGTCACGTATCGATGGACGCTCCTTTTGTCGATGGAGAAGATAACTCATTGTTAGACGTACTTGAGAACAACACAACGCCTGCTACAGACTCCTCTCTTGAGTTCAAAGAATCACTCAGAAGGGAGATTGAAAGAGCCTTAGGCACATTAACTGACAGACAAGCGGATGTCATAAAATTATACTTCGGATTGGGAATTGAACATCCGGAATCTCTTGAGGATATTGGCGACAAATTTGGACTTACCAGAGAAAGAGTTCGCCAGATCAAGGACAAGGCAATCAACAAGCTTAGATCCACTACAAGAAGTAAGCTTTTAAAGCAGTATTTAGGAATTTAATCGCAACTACTCGTATTATTTAATAATAGATTCATCTAATTCAGATGATCTATTTGACTTTTCAGGACAAAATGCTGAGATTTGCAGCAAAATTGAATAGATGAGCAATAACCATACTCTGAATCCTGAGATTAATCTAAGTGATTGGCGAGAAAAGGAAAAAAACGCTTTAGAACTCAGTAAAATTGTAGGCGAATTAAGTTATGATAAATCTATAGATCTGATATTATTCAGAAGAGATCTAAATGATGTCAGACCCAGTGAATTAATACAGTTTCACACTTATTGCAAAAATTATACGGATAAAATTGTTGACGTTGACCTTACTCTAAAGATTGCCAAAGAAATCCAGAAATTATCTCAGCTGGGATCCTCCAGAATTGATATTGGAAAATTGGCAACTGAGTGGCTGCATTCTGATCAGAGTGATCTATCGAGTTTTATCAATAAAAATTTAGCTGGCGGCATGAATAACTCGTCAACTGAATCACATCGTGATGTGGTTCTTTACGGGTTTGGAAGAATCGGAAGACTTGTCGCGCGTAGATTAATTTCTAACACTGGTCGCGGTCAGCAATTAAGATTGCGAGCAATCGTTATTCGCCCGGGAATGAAAGACAGAATGGAAGAGTTTCAGAAAAGGATGTCTTTGTTAGAGTCAGATTCAATTCATGGAAATTTTCGGGGAACGATTACTATCCATGCAGAGCAATCACAGATTGAGATCAATGGAAATCTTATTCATATGATATTCGCTTCTGATCCAGCTGAAATAGATTATACAAAGTATGGAATAGACAATGCGATTCTGATTGATAATACAGGGATGTGGGATACAAAGGAAAAATTAAGCGCGCACCTTAGACCCGGAATAGCACAGGTTATATTAACAGCACCGGGAAAAGACATTCCTAATATTGTTGTTGGTGTCAATCAGGATATAGTTAATACCGATACTGATAAAATATTTTGTGCTGCATCTTGTACAACCAATGCCATTGTTCCTTTAATTCACGTTATGGATAAGGAATTTGGAATTGAAAAAGGACATATCGAAACTGTACATGCGTATACAAGTGATCAAAATTTATTAGATAATTTTCATCGTAAACCTCGACGAGGAAGAAGCGCACCAATTAATATGGTTATTACAAGCACAGGTGCTGCAAGTGCAGTTGCAAAAGTTCTTCCTCATTTAAAAGGTAAACTCACCGGTAATGCAGTTCGCGTACCTGTTCCTAATGTTTCCCTAGCAATATTAAATTTAACCTTAGGAAAAACAACTACAGTAGAAGAAATATTAAACAGCATGAAAAAAGCTGCGTACTACGGAGATCTTGCTGAACAAATTCAATATTCTTCATCGAATGAATATGTGAGTAGCAATGCTGTTGGATCCACTGTTGCCAGTGTTCTCGATGCACCTTCTACCATTTTATCCAACGATGGAAAAACTGTAACACTTTACGCTTGGTATGATAATGAGTTTGGATATTCTTGTCAGGTGGTAAGATTTGCAAAGTATGTCGCCAAAGTCAGACGGTTTACTTATTATTAATAAAAATTGTGGAAGAAAAAAACCCTAAACATCTTGTTTGGTTGCCCTTCGTCATTGGACTTAGTGCATCCATAGGAATGTATGCCGGATATAAGTTGCAACTTCCAAAATCAAGCAAAAGAGTTCAGATTGAATCTCAAACAAATTCCTCTAAAGGGAACCAGAAATTATATGATGTTCTGGCTTACCTTGAATCTAAATATATTGACACGTTAAATGAATCAGAATATTCAGACTTTTTGATTCAGAATTTATGTTATGCCATTGACCCGTATACAGAATATCTAAAGAAATCGGATCTAGTCAATCTCAGAGATGACATCGATGGTATTTATACAGGTGCTGGACTAGGTTTTAAAATCATTAATTCGCAGGCTTATATTTCATCTTTAATTCCTGATGGCCCTGCTATTAATTCCGGTATTGAAACAGGAGATGTAGTAAAAGAAATTAATAAGCAAGTTCTTTTATCTACAAATACTCATTTAGATTCAGTAATTCAATTGGTTCGCTCTAATCCTGAAAAACTATTACTAAAGGTTCAAAGGAAAAATCAACCCGAAGAAATAAATTTCGAAATTACCAAGAAAGATCTATCGAATAAAAGTATTGGTGCTACGATGCAGCTGGATGAAACGAGTTTTTACATTAAGATAAACAGGTTTTCTGAAAGAACGTACCGTGAATTTATGATGGCTGTTGAAGAGTTTGTTCAAAAAAAGAAATTGAAGAACATGGTCATTGATCTTCGAAACAATTCAGGAGGATTATTGGATGCATCCGCAGATCTATTAAATCAATTGATCCAGGAACCAAAAATGACAATGTTTTCTACCCAGGACAGAGATCGCAAAGAGAAAAAATATGAAACAACCGGTAAACCATTTTTTCGTTATGGAAAAATATTTGTGATTGTAAATAAAAATTCCGCTTCTGCTTCTGAAGTTCTTGCCGGTTCTTTACAAGATTTATCGAAAGCTACAATTGTTGGAGAGCAATCATTCGGAAAAGGAACAGTTCTTGAATTATTTCCATTATCAGACGGAAGCTCTTTGGAATTGGCAACTTCCAGAATTTTTCTCCCTTCGGGTCGATGCATACAAAAATCCTATGATTTTAATTCAGACAGCACTTTGAATTGGCTAAGTCCATTTCAATCGGATACAATGAATGTTAAATACGGAAATCAATCGTTAGCATCCGGAAAAGGAATCATTCCTGATATCGAGTTACAAAATGCCATACAAGCCCCTGATGTTAAGATTACTTCCATAGCTGATGAATTCGTGATTCAGAATTTTCAAGAATTTAAATCATTCAGAGAAAAGAAAAATTCTGAAACACTTATTGAAACGTTTATACTTAAATATCTTATTAACTCAAGTAATGATAAATTTATCATCAAAAACAAGGATTTAATACTCGAAGAAGTAAGACATAAATTGACTCATTATTTTATTTCTTCGGAACAAGAAGAAATTGATCGCTTGCAAAAAGATCCATGGATCATTCAAGTGAAAGAATTAATTCGCGCTGCGAATACAAAAATGAAGTAGAATAAATTTCCGAACCAAACTCAACAAAGAATTAATCGACACCTTTAAATTATAGTATATGTATATTCCTGAAAATTACAAAGAACTCAACAAACAGACCTGGAACAAAAAAGTAGAGTATCATTATCAATCTGAATTTTATGATGTTGAATCTTTTCTACAGGGAAAAAATGTACTGACTCCAATTGAACTAAAGTTATTGGGAGATATTGAAGGAAAATCAATTTTGCATCTACAATGTCATTTTGGTTTAGATACAATTTCATTAAGCAGAATGGGAGCTTCTGTAGTTGGAGTTGATTTTTCTGATATTGCAATTGAAAAAGCAACAGAACTTGCAACACAGGAAAATGCCAATGCAAGATTCATTGAATGCGATGTACTTGAACTTGACAAACACCTGGATGAAAAATTTGATATTGTCTTTACTTCTTATGGTACTATTGGATGGTTGGATGATTTGCAGCAATGGGCAAGAATCATAAAACATTTTCTAAAAACCGGAGGAAGATTAATTTTTGCCGAGTTCCATCCGGTTGTATGGATGTTTAGCGATCAATTTGACTCCATTCAATTCTCATACTTCAAGGGAGATCCAATCATTGAAAAAGAATCCGGTTCATATGCAGATCGCGAAGCAGAGATCCAAACAGAATCTGTAAGCTGGAATCATAGTATTTCAGAAGTAATGCAAGCATTATTATCGGAAGGATTATCAATCAAGGATTTTAATGAATATGATTATTCACCTTATAATTGTTTCTTAAATTCTGAAGAATTCGAAAAGGGCAAGTGGAGAATTACACATTTTGAGAATAAGATACCTATGGTTTATTCGATTGTGGCTGAAAACGGAAATTTATAAAAGGTTGTTTTAGAAGACCAGGAGCGAGACTTCGGAATTTTCAATTTTCAATCTTCACTTTTTAATTGAATTACGATTACCCATTCACCTTGAATTTTTGTCAAAGCTTTTAGTTGTTGTGTTACGCTTTCAATTGATCCATAAAAATGTTGTTCGTATAACTTACTGATTTCTTTTGCAAGGAAACACATTCGGTCAGGACCAAATGAAACAGAAAGTTCCTCCATACATTTAATTAAGCGATGAGGAGATTCATAAAGCACAACTGTACATGGCAATTTAGACAACCATTCAATTTGTGTTTTTCGACCTTTCTTCAATGGAAGAAAACCCTGATAGAAAAATTTCTCACAGGAAAAACCGGAAGCAGTTATTGCAGGAACAAAAGCTGTCGCTCCGGGTAATGCTATAACTGCTATATTATTTTCACGACACGCACGTACAAGTAGAAATCCGGGATCAGAAATACCGGGACTGCCTGCATCAGAAACAAGTGCAATTTTTTTACCTGATTTTAATTTCTCAACGATTGTATTGGTCTGTTGATGTTCGTTTTGAGAATGATAACTTTGAAAAGAAGTATTTATTTCCAAAGACCTTAAATAGGGTCCGCTAACTCTTGTGTCTTCAACTAAGATCAGGTCAACTTCCTGAAGAGTTTGTATTGCACGTGGAGTCATATCTCCTTTATTGCCAATCGGAGTTGGAACAAGGTAAAGCATATATGATTATGCTTGTTCTACTTTAAAGGAGTAAGTTTCCGTTATTAGATTCGCTAATAGTTTTTTACAAGATTGATCTGCGATTTGTTCTGCATCAGAAATAGTATTTGCAGTAATACTCATTTCAATATGTTTTCCAATTCTCACATCAGTGACACCTTGAATATGTACATTCCCCATATTCTTAGCCACTGTTTTTCCCTGAGGGTCTAACAATTCTTTATGAGGCATGATGATAATTTTTGCAATAAAATTTGGCATAGATTACTTTTTTGTTGAAGTGTTTAATTTGAAAAAACTATAAATTATGTGTAGCAATATTAACACTGAAAGAAAAATATAGTTGCCCATAAAAATCATTATTAAGCAGACTATTACTAAAATGAATAATATAATATGACTTTGAAAAAAATTCTTATTGGGAGTTATTTTAAGAATAGGAATTCTGGAGATCATTAATATGGATAACAATACTGAGATTGCCAACAAAATATAAGGATTATAAATAAAATTATAAAAGTCGGAATTAAAATTAAATCCCATATAAAATCCGGTTACTGCCAATGCCATCGCAGGAACAGGCAATCCCTGGAAATTTTTAATACTTCCATCTGTTTCTATATTAAATCTTGCAAGACGAAAGGCAGACATTACTGCAAGTAAAAAAGGAAGGTAAATTAGCACTAAAAATGATTCTGGAATAGTTGTGTTGATGAGTGAATACATCATAACAGAAGGAAGCACACCAAAGCTTACAACATCAGCCAAAGAATCCAATTGAATTCCCAGTTCTGATTCTTGTTTTAAAGCCCGGGCTACAAAACCGTCCGCAAAGTCAAAAAGCAATGATAGCAGAATTAGAATGAAAGCCATCTTTGCATT
Source organism: Saprospiraceae bacterium (assembly GCA_013140975.1). Classification (GTDB taxonomy): domain Bacteria; phylum Bacteroidota; class Bacteroidia; order Chitinophagales; family Saprospiraceae; genus Vicinibacter. Next base: position 5,294 of record JABFRV010000183.1, on the reverse strand, counting down.
ACCATGAAGCACAAAAACGATTGCGATTGAACCACAAAATAGATTTAACGCGGTAAGAATATTGGCGATCGAAAACATAAAATTCGCCCTAAAATTAGCATTTTGGGTCTGCTTTTATGCTAAATTTCATGAAAAGGCCTAAATTTTCAGTTTTTAACATATTTTTAGGCTGAAAATGAATGAATTACGGTCAACAATACGTTTCCTTAAAGTGTCTTACTTACAGAATCAGATGAACAGAATGAATAACATAGGAATATTATTAATAATACTGAATTTTAGTGTGTTAAATACGAATTGGGCACAACCCGTGAATGATGATTGCAGGAAAGCGATTAAAATAGTAGATCCAACCGATTATTGTAGTAACAATGCAGAATTTACTAACGTAAATGCTACACCTTCCGGGTATGGTCCTGCTACATGCTGGGGAGTTGTAACCAACGATGTTTGGTTTAGTTTCAGGGCTACAGCTACTCATGTTGTAATAACAATAATAGGAGTAAACAAACCTCCATCTGCAGCCGGTGGAACTTTAAAAAGAATTTCAGGAGCATTATATGCTGGAACTTGTGGTGGAACAATTTTTCAACTTGCTTGCTTTACTGATGTAAATAATAATGGAATTATTTCATTGAGCAGAGGAGGCTTAACGGTTGGAGAACAATATTATATTAGAGTTGATGGTAGAAATGCAGAAACAGGTTCTTTTAAAATTTGTACGAAAAATTATTTTCCACCATCAAAAGATGAACAAGATTGTAGATCAGCAACAGTTTTATGCAATAATAATCCTTTTGTTAATTCAACTTTGAGTGGTCCCGGTGTATTTAAGGATGAAGGTGCTGGTTCCTGCCTTGGCGAAGGTCAAGGACTATCAGAAGATCAATCATCATGGTACACATGGATTGCTAAGTCTGATTGTAAATTAACTTTTTCTCTTTCGCCGTTAAATGTTGGAGATGATTTAGATTTTGCTTTATACGAATTACCTTCAGGAATTCATAATTGTAATAATAAAAAATTATTAAGATGCAGTGCTACGCATCCAACTTCTTTTCCTCCAGGACAGTTTTGTGGATATGTAACCGGACTAAATTTAACGTCGAGGGATACTTCTGAAAATTTAGATTGTGATAACAATGAAGACGGTTTTGTTAAATACATCGACATGAAAGCCGGCACAGCTTATTCGCTGATTATTAATAACTTTTCTAGCACAGGTATAGGTTTTTCAATTCAATGGGGAGATTGCGAGTTTGAAGGACCTGATGCTCAATTTATAGCGCGGCCGGATTCCGGATTACGTTGCGAAACAGATTTTCAATTGGAAGACTTTTCAACTTTTCCGGTTGGACAGATTGATAGTTTTATTTGGAATTTTGGAGTTGATGCATCTCCACCAAATGCTTTCACAAAAGGACCTCACAAAGTATTTTACAAATCTATTGGTGAAAAATATATTACTCTTACTTTAGTTACCAATCTTGGATGTAGAATTACAAAAGTTAAAAGAATTATCGCTGAACCGTGTTGCGAAGATTTACCAGATATTGAGATAGGTATTGATAGTATAATTGATGTTAAATGTTTTGGTCAAAGCAACGGAAGAGTTGTTTTCCGTGGCTTAAATGGCAATCCATATACCGAGCAAGGAAGTGGAAGAGAATATTACACTTTTAGTTTAGATGGAATTGATTTTTTTGATCTTACAAAATTTGAGAATTTACCGGCAGGAGATTACACCTTATATATTCAAGACAGAAAAGGATGTACAAATTCAATTCAATTTAGCATAAAGCAACCGGATCCAATTATTGTAAATGGAGGAACTGATCAGAATATTTTATTGGGCGATTTTATTGATGTAATGGGAGTCGCGGAACCTTCAGATTTTTATGTATACGATTGGTATTTTGGAGATAGTCTTTTATGCACAAATTGTCAGAATCCTAAATTTCAACCTTTTAAAGACGGCTACTACAAAGTCGTTGCCACCAATTCTAATGACTGCAAAGGAATTGATAGTATTTTAATTAGAGTAAAAAGAGAATATAATCTTTGGACACCCAATGTAATTTCATCTAATGGTGATGGCATAAATGATTTTTTTATTGTTGAAGGGAATGCCGCACTTATAAGTCTTGATAAAATAGAAATTTACGATCGTTGGGGAGGTCGCGTTTACGGAAGAGAAAAAGTTCCGCTAACAGATTTCAAAAGACTTTGGGATGGTTTAGTTAATGGCGAACGCGTTAATCCTGGCGTTTTTGTCTATAGAATTTCAGCACGATTTATCGATGGAACTGTTCAGGAATATGGTGGGGACTTAACGGTGCTAAATTAATGTGGAGGATAATTTTAATTATTTTTATTTTCGCTTCTTGCGATAAAGAGGTAAAAAAAATATCTGAAACAGACGCTTCCAATCTTGTCGATAAGGAATTATTAAAAAATATTGATCTAGTTTATACAGATTCCGGAAAAATAATTTTACGAATTATCGCTCCTGAAATGCTTCGCTCCGCAAAAGGAAATCAAACACAGGACGAATTTAGAAAAGGTATTACGGCAACTTTTTATAATAATGGAATCTTAAGTAATACACTTACTGCCAATTATGCCAATCGAATTACTGAAGAAGGTAAAACATTTCTTTCCGATCAGGTTGTACTAAAGAACCCGAAAGGAGAAAAATTAGAAACTGCTGAACTCACTTGGGATGAAAGAAATGGAAGAGTTAGCACCGATAAATTCGTAAGACTTTCACGTGCAGAAGAAATTGTACAAGGCTACGGATTTGAATCTGATCAAAATTTTTTAAAAGGTGTTATTAGATCAATTGAAGCAACATTTCCGGCGAAGAAGATTATGTCAGAAGAAATAAAGTGATTTTTTTGGTTGATGGGTTGAATCGTTGATGGGTTGACAAGTTGACAAGTTGACGGGCTGACAGGTTTAATGAAGTCCTATGATTGATTGATTCATAATTTCATGAAGTTCAATTTGATCAAATTATCACATGATATTCACTATGTAATATGTTGTTGCAGAATAATAATATTTAAACTTAGCTACTTTGCTTATTTACCTTAAATTTTTTATTAATGTTTTAAGTAGCCCATCAAATCTCAAGCAATCGACCATCAATCTCGCAACTTGTCAACCGTCAACATGTAAACCATCAACTCGTAACTCGTCAACCGTCAACTTGTAAACAGTCAACTCAAAACTCGTCAACTCAATACTCGTCAACCCAAAAATTTATACAATGTTATTCATCTCCTTAATAAGAGACTCTTCATTGTCTTTATTCATCGGAACCAGTGGCAATCTTAAATGATTCTTGCACAAATTCAATTGTGCACATGCAGCTTTAATTCCGGCAGGGTTACCATCAATGTAAAGCCATTTATGCAGCTTAAATAATTTATTGTTTAATTTTTGCGCTTCAGGATAACTTCCTTTTAAACTTAAGCGAATCATTTCTGAAAAATCTGAAGGATACGCATTTGCTATTACGGAAATAACGCCATCTCCTCCAATTCCTACAAGTGCCAGAGCAAGAGGATCATCTCCGGAAAGAACCAAAAAATGATTTGGTCTGTCACAAAGTATTTGTGTGGCTTGAGCAAGATCACCGGATGCTTCTTTGATTGCAGCAAACTTTGATGAAGCATTAGCAAGTCTGATTGTTGTACCTGCAGTTATATTAGATGAAGTTCTACCCGGAACATTATAAATTATAATTGGTAGTGGACTAACTTTTTCCAATGCCATATAATGTTGATAAATTCCTTCCTGACTTGGTTTGTTATAAGCCGGACTACTTGAAAGAATTCCATCAATACCATTTGTATTTAATGATTTTAATTCATCTATAAGTTCATGGGTATTATTACCTCCAATACCAACAATTACCTGTGCGCGTTTTCTTGCTCGATCAATTGTAAACTGAACGATCTTATATTTTTCTTCAAGAGATAATGTTACAGATTCTCCGGTGGTTCCCATACTGATTAAGGACTCCACTCCACCTTGCACACAATGTTCGATAATATTTTCCAAGGAAGGATAATCTATACTCCCATCAGCATTAAATGGTGTAATCAATGCAACACCAGTTCCTTTAAATTGAGAATAATCAGGCATGTACAGTTACTGAATTTTCGTTAATCTTAAATTTTCCCATTGCGTTATACTTGTCAATTCGTTGAATAATTCTTTGATCGGCATCTAATGGAATTAATTCCGAGAGATTTTTAAGTATATGATTCTTTAATATCGTTGCCATTTCAGAAGGATTAGAATGTGCACCTCCAATTGGTTCATTGACTATTCCATCAATTAGCTTAAAAGAAAACATATGATCTGCAGTAAGCTTCAACGCTTCAGCTGCAACTTCTTTGTATTCCCAGGAACGCCAAAGAATCGAAGAACAGGATTCAGGTGATATTACTGAATACCAGGTATTTTCCAACATAAATACGCGATCACCAACTCCTATTCCTAAAGCACCTCCTGAAGCTCCCTCACCTATTATGTAGCAAATGATAGGAACGCGCAATTGAGCCATTTCAAAAAGGTTTCTTGCAATAGCTTCCGCCTGACCTCTTTCTTCTGCTTCAATTCCGGGATATGCTCCGGGTGTATCAATAAGAGTTACTACCGGGAGCTTAAATTTTTCTGCAAGTTTCATCAATCGCAAAGCTTTACGATAACCATCGGGATTGGCCATTCCAAAATTTCGAAAAGATCTCTGTTTGGTAGTAGTACCTTTCTGATGTCCTATAATTACCACATTCTGCTCACCGATCGTTCCCATCCCGCCGACAATCGCCTTGTCATCTTTTACATATCGGTCTCCATGCATTTCAATAAAACTAGAACACATTTCATGAATATAATGCAAGGTATAGGGTCTTTCGGGATGTCTTGATAGCTGAACTCGCTGCCAACCCGTTAAGTCAGAATAGATTTCCGTTCTTTTGGCATTAATTCTGGATTCCAATTCGGCAATTTGCTCCGACATATCGAGAGATCCCTCTGCGGCAATCTTTTTTATTTGCTCAAGTTGGGTAAATAGCGTTTCAAGCGGTTTTTCAAATTCCATAAAGATCATAGAATCAGGTATTTATTTGAATTTTTGAAGGTTCATCCTTGAAATGGAGTGTAAAGTATAAAATGTAGTTAATACAAAGGAAAAATTGTTTTGAATTATAAAAAAATATATTATATTAATATATTATATATGTTTTAACAGTTGAATTACTATGATATATATAATACATAAT
>JABFRV010000069.1 GCA_013140975.1 Saprospiraceae bacterium | reverse complement strand
TGAAATATTACAAAACAAAGTTATCAAGAACAGAATACTCGGAAAGGATTCTGATGGAACTCTTAAGGGAGGAATGTTATATGCTCTTGACGCAAAGAAGAGGGGGTTAGTAGATTTTATTGGAAGTAATGAATTTGCACTCTCCAGAGTTTTTCAATACGCAAAAAATAAATAACATAATAACACTAAAAATGAATATTCAAGAATTATTTAACGAATTAAAATCAGAGGTTTCACGAATAACAGGAGTGAAATTTGATGATAATTTATCAGAAGCGGAAGTTTTAGCACAAGCCCAAAAGTTTGAGCCTTTAACTTCTACTGATAATGACGCAATTGCAAGAAGAATTAACGCTCTTGAAGATTTACTTCTTAATGAGTTTCCAAAGTTTACTGAAACTCTTAACGGAATTGAGCCAGGAATCAAAGCTGAGGATTTAGACGCTAAGATTACCGACTCAGTAGAATTAACAGTTAAATCAGCTGTAAGAGAAGCGATTACTCCAATTAAAGAGCAATTTGCAAATGAGATCGTGAGCCTTAAAAAACTATCTGAAAAGAAAGTAATTGGAACTGAGATCGATTAGACAATTGAAATGAAACAAGAACAAGTTCAAAAGAAAGTCAGCACTCTAAGAGTTGCAGGGATTTCTTATTCAACAAAACATTAATAAACACTAAAAAAAACACTATAAAGATGGAATTACAAGGCATTGGAAATTATTTCGCTCAAAGGCGTTTTAATACAAACTCAGTAATAATAGACGTTCCTGCTGCTTTACACTTTGTTCAAAGAGTAGGAATTGAACATGAAGATCTTGTGACAAACGCACTTGGTCTTTATACGATTGAAACGAATGTAAAAAATGGAAAAGTAAAATTCTTACTTCCAACAGGAGAAGGATATATTACTAAAGCAAGACCTGCTTCTTGTGCGTGGGACCCATACGCAGGAATCACTTATGACCGTGAAGAGGTGACACTTTGTCCTCATAATATTCAAGTTGAACACTGCACAGAAGAGGTTCCTGGACTTGAAGGCATATTTGGTCAAGGAAATGACGTTGAGGATTTAGTTTCAACTGAAACAGGTCAAAGAATGTTTGCTGATTTGGTTGAGTGGATTTATTCTTCAATGGGTTCTGATGCAGTAAAATCAAGTCACTTTGGAAAGCATCCTGTTGTTGCATCTGCTGAAGCAAGTTTTACAGGCTCACCTGAATTGTACAGCAGAATCAAAAATACTCTTTCAATTTGTGGTGGTTTCCTTACAATGGCAGATCAATACAAAGCACAAGGAGAGGCTAATTTCGCTGTTCCGATTGCTCCTGAGAATACGAATGGAGATAAATATACAGGTAATGTGATTGATTTATTCAATTCTGTTGTTGCGGCACAGCCTAAAAAATTAAAAGCTTTAATTTCTAAGAAAAGAGCAAAAGGAGTTAATCCGATTATGTTAGTTTCTGGAGGAATTTTTGATGCTTATAAAACACATCTTATTGACACACATCCGGCAATATCAGACGCATGGCACTTTAAATTAACTGCTGAGTTGTGTTCAAGATATGGATGTGTTGAAGGTAGCTTTGCTGATGATGTCCTTTTGTGGGACGGATTTTGGATCAAGAGAATGGGAATATGGGATGAGGTTGCAGCTGATTTAGAGATAATCCATCACAGAGTTTTATTGACTGTTCCAGGAAACTTTGGAATTGGTCTTGATGTAGATTCAGTTCCAGGTAACAAAGGAGTTGGATTGAAATTTGACACAAGCGATCAAGTAAAAGATGCAGGAAAAATATACTTAGCAACTAATTATAGAATGGGAACATCTATATTGATGAAAGACTTATGTGTTAATGCGTCATACTTGGCAGCTTAAATTATTCAATAACGCTATAAATATAAAATAAAATGCCAGCAAGATTACAAGATATAAACCAAGCAGCAGCAGCAGGATGTGCGACTAAAGTAGCAGGAGTCAAAAAGATATGGATAATTGATAACCTTGAAGTGAGTGCTGTTACAGTTACAGAAACTGCTACAAAAGCTGAAGTGACAGCAATTACATTGTCAGCAGCAAATAAAGCTTTTGAGATGACATTCACACAAGATAATACAGCTTTCTGTAATATCCAACAAGCAAACGCAGGAGACCCATTTGATTGTAATATTTATTTCTCTTATGATGGATTATCAGCAGAGAAGATTGATATGTTAAACGGATTAAGATTAGTTTGTGGATTATCTGCTTTTGTTGAATTAGCAAGCGGAAATATACTGTTTGTTGGAAGAGATTATGATTATACAGCAAACACAACAGCCGAAATCACAAAAGCATTAACGCTTAAAGGAGGATTCCAATCAGGCTTAGGCAATGGAGATTCTGAAAAAGTTACATTTGAACTTGTTGGACAAGCAAAAGGAATGCAGCTTAACACAACATTGACTACATCAGCTCTTAATGCGCTATAATAATAATTTATAAAAAATAATAATAATCATGTTAGGATTAATTGGAAAAAATATAAATGATCACGAAAACAGGATAGCACATTGCACTGTTAGGCCTGATACAATTGAAAGAATAAACTTACAACCTTGGTGTGTGACTGCTGAAGCACAAGGTGCAAAAGATGGCCCTCCTAAGAAATTAGTGTGGAGACCTGCAAACGAGGATGATTTTCAATATTTCTTGAAACTTCAAGGAGATACTAAGAACCCTCTTGTTGGTGTACTGCCTGATCACATTGCAAAGGAGAAAAAGAAAATGTTTGATGCTGCAATGGTTGAATATAATAATTTAATGGGAAATGCTACGAAGGTGGCGGAATCTAAATAACACAAGTGTCGTGTGGAAAATGCAATAGACTTAATTGTTCCGGCTGCGATCCAACAGCAGCCGGATATAATTTAATCGGAAAGACATTAAGTTCATACGTTTTAAAAGCACCAATTCCCGATGAAGTTCGGGATATTCAGAAGTTAAAGAACTTCTTTAGAGACAGAAAATACATTCCATTTGCAGGGAACATACAGGACAGCAATCACACTCACCTTAATTTTTTATTAAGACTGAGTAGAATGAGTCCAAGTCTTGCAAGCTGTATTAATGGAATAAAATTTTATGCGTTCTCTGGAAAACCCAAAATCATAAGATCAATTGATTCAGAATTTGATTTTGAGGATAGTTTGAATGGCGAAGAATTGTCAAAGGAAGACATGGGCAGGGTATTAGATAAATTATCAGTTATTGATAAGGGAAATATATCTTGGAGCAGTCTTGCGACAAATCTCTATAATTCATATATGACTTGCGGAAACGCATTTCTGAGTGTTGATATTAAAAAGTTATTTGATAAAACCTTTATTACAATAAGGTTTCATAACCCTGAAACTGTTCTTTATAAAATACCAGATCTTTTTGTTTCAGACAAAGTTGACGTTTCTCCTTCTTGGGACTCAAGGTATTTAAAATCAAATCATCCAAAGACTTATTCAATTTATCCTTATTATGACAGTAATAAAGATGAAACTGAATTCAGTACGATGATCCACATCAAGAACGGATCTGATCATTATGGAAGACCTTCTTGGCTGCCTGCGACGATGGATGCTTTTTTGGAGGTTAAGAATAAAGAATATCTTTTAAAAGCGGTTCACAATAATTTCACAGGTCAAGTATTAATTGAGTTTGAAGGAGCAGAGTACAGTCCAGCTCTAAGCAAACAACAAGCTCAGGAAGAAGGATGGAAGAATGAAGCTGAAAGGTGGGTTGGTAATTTCACAAACGCAGGAGCAGGACCGGACAATCCAAATCCTCAAACAATATTAATCACAGAAAGACCAGCTGGATCAGCTCCTGTTCATGTTCACGAATTTAAGATTGATACAAAAGAGGACTACTTCATCAAGATAGGAAGTGAAGCCGAGAGAAAAATTATTCAGACCTTAATGTGGAGCAAAAATCTTTCCGGTGTAGATAATGCAGGAGGATTCAGTTCAGATGCTTTCTTATCTGAGCTTAAAGTAAAGATTCCAGTATTAATCATTACCAAAATATAATTGATAATGATGGGATCAATACTGCTTTAAATTTCATTGGCAAAATGGTAGGTGATGAGGATTATATTAATCATAACATCATTAACAAAGGGGTCGTTGAAACAATATTAAACCAACATTCAACCAAAAATGAAAACACTGCTAACTCCATTTGAAGTTATTAAATACAGTCAGGCTGGGAACTCCTTTCCTTTGGACAATGTCAGAAGGCTTATTCCGGTAATCGAGATTGATTTCATGGACTATTGCTTTGGATTAGATTATTACAATCTACTTTTAAGGAATGTAAAGACTTATGAAAAAGCGGTTATATGGAAAGCAGGAACATATAACAGCGGTGACGTTGTAATATATAACGGCTCTTTATTAGAATCATGTAACAGCGCAAACAGCACAGAGCCAAGTGTATTAAATGATAAATGGAAAGAAGTTGAGAAATTCACAAAGAAAGAATACAATAAACTTTGGGAGACTCACATTCGGGATGTTTTATCTAATAAAATATATAAAGAATCAGTTCCTTTTGCGACTATACAAAGCGGAGCAAAGGGATTGACAGTTAATGCACAAGATCAGTCAGGCAATATGACGGCTCCTGCAAAAGATATTGATTTCTTATGTAGAACTATTCAGAATCAAATCGATATGATGATGAATAATATGAAAAGATTTATCATTACTCAAAATGATGAGTATAAGAAAGATAATACTAAAG
>JABFRV010000065.1 GCA_013140975.1 Saprospiraceae bacterium | reverse complement strand
ATATTATATAGCTCATTTAATTCCTATCGAGTTTCCTTATTTTTTATGAAATTTGAGCCTTCGTAGAAATCTAAATGCCTACAAATCAAAAGAATATAAAAAAAGACGCCCTTGGGAAAGCATTTTCTTTGCTTTGCACTGCCAAGGCTATGACTGAGCTGTATGAGGAAAACTTTAAGTTCGTCTCAAAATATGTCCATGCAACTTCAAGAGGTCATGAGGCAATTCAGATAGCAATTGGGATGCAATTACTCCCACAGGATTACCTCTCTGCTTATTATCGTGATGATGCTATGTTATTATCGATTGGGATGAAACCTTTCGAGCTTATGTTGCAATTAATGGCTAAGAAAGATGATCCATTTTCAGGTGGTAGATCGTATTATTCTCATCCCAGTCTCAAAAGAGACAATATGCCTAAGATCCCACATCAATCTTCTGCAACAGGCATGCAAGCAATTCCAACGACGGGAATTGCTATGGGATTACAATATAAAGAACTAACCGGAATTTCAACGCAGACAGATGCTTTGGTTGTCTGCTCTTTAGGTGATGCATCAATTACAGAAGGCGAAGTTGCAGAAGCTTTTCATATGGCTTCTTTAAAGCAGTTACCAATTTTATTTTTGGTGCAGGATAATGAATGGGATATTTCAGCACACAGCAGTGAGATAAGAAAAGGAAATGCAATTGATTATATCAAAGGCTTTCCGGGGATAGAACATTATTCAATAGATGGAACAGATTTTAAAGATTCCTATAATACGGTAGCTCTCATTTTTGAAAAAATAAGAGTAGAGAGGCGCCCATTTTTATTGCATGCAAAAGTTCCTCTTTTAAATCACCATACGAGTGGAGTGCGAAAAGAATGGTATCGTGATGATCTAGAAAAGCAATCATTACAAGATCCTTATCCAAAATTATACGCCTTATGCATAGAAAATGGATTCCGTAATCGTGAATTAGAGGAATTGGAAAATCTGGCAAAAGAAAATGTTGCCAAGGACTTTGAGAAATCAAAAAATTCACCGGATCCTGAGCCATCGGATCTTTATACGCATGCGTTTGCACCAACCGAAATTTTGGAAGAGAAAGGAGAAAGATCTCCAGCCTCCGGAGAAGAAAAAGTAATGGTAGATTGTGCACTTTTTGCAGTTGAAGAATTAATGCGAAAACATCCTGAGTGTTTATTATATGGACAAGATGTTGGAAAAAGACTAGGTGGAGTATTCCGTGAAGCTGCTACACTTGCTCAAAAATTTGGAGATGCTCGTGTATTTAATACTCCAATTCAGGAAGCATTTATTGTAGGCTCCACAGTAGGGATGTCTGCTGTCGGTTTAAAACCAATTGTTGAAGTTCAGTTTGCAGATTATATCTGGCCGGGATTGAATCAACTATTTACAGAAGTTGCCAGATCCTGTTATTTAAGCAATGGAAAATATCCGGTAAGCATGATTCTGCGTGTTCCAATCGGTGCATATGGAAGTGGTGGACCTTATCATTCTTCCAGTGTGGAATCTGTAGTCTGTAATATTAAAGGAATTAAAGTTGTATATCCTTCCAATGGTGCGGATCTTAAAGGATTAATGAAAGCTTCATTTTATGATCCTAATCCGGTGGTAATATTTGAACATAAAGGATTGTATTGGTCTAAAGTGCCTGGTACAGAAATGGCTAAAGGTATTATGCCCGATGAAGATTATATAATTCCTTTGGGTAAATCACGTCTTGTTCTTGAATCTGATGAAAGAATACGAAAGGAAGGGAATTCATTAGCGATTATTACTTACGGGATGGGTGTGCATTGGGCACTTAATGCTGCAAAAAAATTCGAAGGCAGAGTCAGTATTCTCGATTTAAGAACATTAGTTCCTCTAGATACTGAGGCAATTTATTCTCTTGTAAAATCACATCATCGATGTTTGGTTGTAACAGAAGAGACGATTGAAAATAGTTTTGCACAAACACTTGCAGGGAGAATATCAGAACATTGTTTTGAATATCTTGATGCACCAGTAAAAACTGTTGGTTCAGTGAATATGCCTGCAATACCATTGAATAGTGTGTTGGAAAAAGAGATGGTCTTAAGTGCTGAGAAAGTAGAATCAGAAATAAAAATATTATTAGACTATTAATAATAAATCTTCGTATTTCGAATCGGAAAATACCAAAGTTTCACTTGGAATAAATCGAAGAATTAGAATTATTTTGTGTGATATTCATTCATCTTGGACTGTAAGGGTCTTAAATAAATTTATGTTAAGTAGTCTTCCTGGAATCTGACTTATTCTGTTTTTAGGAATATCATTTTCCAATGTAAAAACAGATAAATAGCCATTACAGAGACATAAGTAAACTCAATATGAAAAAGAGTAGATAATTTCCTAAAGCTATTCTGAATGGAAATCGAGAATTCAAAGGGTTCTAAATTACCGGCTTGACTTCTCATGCTGATTAAGACCATAACAAATTGGATAAATATCATGGCAATAAGAAATGCCATTGATATTATCATAGACCTTTTAGAATAATTAAAAACCATTGCATGAGCAAATAGCAATGATATTAACAGAGTAAAGGGTAATAAAACGAAACTCCAAAATGAAAATTTATAGCTGTGCATTTGAAGCGCTATAGTATTGACTCCGGTTTTTTTTGTTTCAATAACCTGTTGTGAAAGTATCTTTTCATTGATCAGATTAATCCGAGTGTCATACAAAGGGTAATTCTCTGTATTATCCACCTTAATTAATACGCCCTGATATTGCAATTGAGTAGAAGTATTAATCATTGGCTCAGCCAGAAAATAAGTATCATCGAATACGTTTTTAAGCAGGCTATTAATCGCCTTGTGAAATAAATTAAGGGATGATTTTTCTATTTTATGTTGATGAAAAATAATGTAGAATAATAGGTAGCTTGCAAAAAAATATGCCGTAAACTTGAGTATGTCTTTGAGATGAAAAGAAAGATTCAAGATTTAATATTTTTTAACCAGAATATAAAAAACATTAAAGTCAGCAAGATGAAGTATGCTTGCCAGAACTGAACGTGAAAAAAATCAAACCAGAATTGGGAATGATGTCCTAAGATAAAGAGGCTGCATAATCTAATGATATTGGACAAGACAATAAAGAGAAATCCTAAGGAAATTCCCTTCAATTTATACTTCAGTGAACCGTATGGACTGAGAATTATTATTAAAGACAAAAAAACCAAAGGCATGATTGCATCACATCCTGTGGCAATACTCATTTCGAATCCGTCACCAATTAGATTGAGTTCTTTGGATTCTGCTTTGTAGCCTATTAGAGGAAGCATAAGGCTGCATACTTTGCCGTAAAGATTACTTACTGGCTTTTCAATGTAATTCGTGTAAGTATCGCTTATTGAAAATAAGAGATAGCCAATGATTGATATTGAAAATACCAACCAGTATCGATATAATTTATTGTGCAGTGCCAATGTTAGTTAAAACAATACACAATGCACAATAAATTATAACTCACTGTTATTTGTTATTGTTTCTGAAATAATGAATAAACACTGCTCCAATAAATCCGCACAACAGACTACCAATCACATCATATTCCATAAGGCTATAATCAAATATTTTAATTGCAACCATAAACAAAGCTGAAATAAGCGCTAAAGCCAAAGCATATATTCCAAAGAATTGCTTAGTGTTGAATTTTAAATTTGAAAAGATAGATGAATAATCAAATGAGAATGAGCCTAATGCATTTCCTTGAGAAGTTTGAGCAATTAATTGTCTCTGATATACATACACACTTGAGAACCCCATAAGCAATAGAACGAAAAGTATGATTCCCCATTGGCCTAAGGTCGGTGTTGTAACCACTAGTTCACATCTTGTATAAATACCTGCAGCAACCCAGTTTACACAATCACCAGGGTAGCTTGCTGTGAAATTAGCAATAGTTTGAGTATTTGTAACGGTTGTAGGAACTTCAATATAATTCCACCAATTGAAAGCATAAGGTGCAACATTTCCATTAAAAGTTAAGGTGCTATTATTAAATTGAAGATCAGCAAACATTCCGAATGCTCTTGCACCTGGCAGTGCTGTTGTACCACAAGCTGTAAAAGTAACTTGATCAGAACTGTTTGTTCCAATTGAAACAATTGAGCCGTCATCAATAGAAATACAGCCTGTAAAAGTAGCAGAGGCTACACTATATATGATTAATAATGTTGCGCCATCAGTATCGTTAGTACCACCTACAGGTAAACCTGAAATAGTGTAATTCCCATTTCCTGAAATTATTGAGGTGACGGTTGCGCGGTAACTAAAGCTTCCTGCATACCCCCAGCATTTATCTGATCCGGATCCAATAACAGCCATTGGGAAACCTGTTGTAGAAGCAGAAGGATTTGTAATATTTGCAGTTACTGCGATTCCGTTTCCACTTGTGCCGGAATATAAATAAGCTGTTTCAATAATAGCCCCTGCCGGAATTCCGGATACTGTGAAAATTGCAGGCTGTGGTATTCCAATGGGAGAAAATCTTTGTCCTAATCTTTGCGAGCTGGTAACAAAATCCAATCCCGTACGGCAAATATTGATAGTGGGGCCTAAAACTCCATTTCCATTTCTGGAGCTTGTATTATTAATATTTGATCCATTACACCAACGAGGCGTTCCGTTAATACAACCTGTTTGCGCATTCATTACCTGTATTGTTCCTAAATTGATAATGATGAATAGAAATGTACTTAGAAAACCTAAATAAGGAGTTCTGATTTGATTAAAAGAAAGTTTTGCTTGATTCATATGAGATTATTTATTATACATTAATTGGTGAATATCAATTATATATTAAGAATAAATGTAGTTAATTGGTTTGCCGAGGCACAATATAGTTAAATATATTAAATAACCAAATTAATTATTCATGAAGTTCATAAGTAGTGACACAAATTTTAAATAACTTCGGCAATGTGCAAATTAAGTCATTATGCATTTAATGCAATTCTTTTAAATACAATATAGATCAAATTCTTATTTTAGAAATCATTGCAATTTAGTACAAATGGAGAGGACAAGAATATATGTCGGAAATCTAAAAGTCAAGGAATTCGTGTTCATCCTATATTGTATGTAATGAGCATAAATATGAATCCAAACTTCTATAAATAGTATTGAAATGATTTAATAATGTGTTGCAACTTCAGACCTTAACATTCTATCAGAAAAACGAATGAATGCAGCATAGGGAAAAAGGATATATGTAAATTGAAAATTAGCAACGAATACAGATTTCTAATTTGTCAATGATAACTTTACGGCGATTATTAAACTTCATACTCTGTTAACTTCAGGATTTAATATTGCTATATCTCATAAAGCCGGAAACCTTACTGACTCAGAAGCGGCCTACTCAGATGCTTTGCAAAAATTAATTCGAAATTATTTATTCAGTTATTCTACGGATTGCCTAGAATTATAAATATAGGATAATTCCTTAAATACAACTATCGCCAAGTTAAATGTACAATACAAGAATACAATTACATGAAGCCTTAATAGGTTTTAAATTAAATTTAAAAAATTTAATCCATATAGCTGTAATGGAAAAACATTATTTTTACCAAAATAATAAATCATATGACCAGAATTTGTTTGTTAATCTTAGTATTGCCGATTCTCTCATTTGCACAAACCAATTTTTCATTTTCCAATTCTGCCTTTGAAAAACTTCTCAAAGGAGATTATGAAGTGTCTTCTTTAGAAAAGAGAAGGGTAATTCCTGATGCTTCATTGCCAACATGGTTACAAAGCCAGTTAAGTCCGGATTCACTATCTGTCTACCTTCAAAAAATTATTGCTTATAACAACAGGAATACCATTAATGATACAATTACTGAACCCGATAAGGGAATACGTGGAGCGAGGAAAATGATTTCTCAATATTTAAGCTTTTGGAATTCAAGATCTAATTCAGTGATAGAGCAGACAGAATTTTCATTTGATTATCCAATGTGTAACAAAACGCGACATACTGAAATCATGGGCTTTGTTCCCGGAATTGGGCCGAATAAAAATGAAATCGTGATTCTAGAAGCGCATCTTGACAGTCGATGTGAAGATAGATGTGATATTCTGTGTATGGCAGAGGGTGCTGAAGACAATGGAAGCGGATCGGCAATGATGATGGAATTAAGCAGATTGTTGAGTTTGATAGAACTCAATCGTTCTTTACTTATTATTTGGACAACCGGTGAAGAACAAGGATTAGGAGGGTCAAGATCATTTGCTGTATATTGCAAAAATAATGGAATAAAAATTAAAGCCGTATTTAACAATGATATTGTTGGTGGAATTGAATGTGGAAAAACTTCCTCTCCTCCTTCATGTCCCGGGCCTTTTCAATTTGACAGCACCCATCTGAGAATTTTTTCTTCAGGCACTACGAATAGTATGCATAAGAACTTGGCAAGATTATCAAAAGTTTTATTTGAAAATAATAAGAATATTAACTCTTCTGTAAAATTAGATGTTATGATTAATGAAGACCGAACGGGTAGGGGTTCGGATCATATTCCATTTAGAGAAAACGGATATACTGCATTGCGTTACACATCTTCATACGAACATGGAGATGGAAACCCGGCTCAAGCCGGATATGAGGATAGACAACACAGTACGCGCGATGTATTAGGAAAAGATCTTGACGGTGATGGTGTTTTAGATAGTCTCTATGTTAATTTTAACTATCTTGCAAATAATACTTTTGTAAATGCTGTAACAGCTTGCAATGCTGCAACCAATGTAAACGCAATTCCACAAATTGTTGCTTCTTCGGCAGGTGGAAAAATTATTATCGATGTGCAGAACCCAGATAATATAGCAAAGACTTATTTATATTGCATTAGAAAAATTACATCGGTTTATTATGATACGATTATAAAAAGCACAGATACGCATTTAGAAGTTACCGGATTTTCAACTTTTCAATATTATGTAAGTGTATTAGCGGAGGGAGAATATGGATGGATGAGTATGATTAGCAATGATGTGCTTGTTCGTGTGACAAATAAAACAACAAACCCAATTAAAAATTTGGATGTTGTTGAATTAATTCAGAATAGACCGAATCCCTTCGACGATTTCACTATGATTCCTATTCTTGTAAACGATATTTCAAAAATTAATACTGCGTACTTAAATATTCTTGATGACAATGGAAAAATTGTCGAACGAATTCAATTGAAATTGATTGAAGGAATGAATGAATATATTCTCGAATTGCCGTACAAGGCTTTTTCAGAGCAATATTATTATTCTTTGGTTATCAATGGGAAAGTTATGAAAACGCTGAAAATGCAAATTTTAAATTATTAAGTAACCAAAGCAGCAAAAAGCTTTGTCAACAGATCATAAGATATATGAAAAAGATACTTTTAATTGTAATCATTTTATGGAATGATATACAAGCACAAGAACAGATAAATGTTGATTTCAACACCTGGTATCAGGATATCGATGGTTTTGGAGCATTTCAAGGAGGAGAAATGACGACGCAGGCCTGGTGGCAGAATCTATATATTCATGATTTGGAATGTTCGATTTACAGAGTTGATCTAACTCCTAGATTAAAGTCTCCATATTCAGATCTAAGTTATTATTCTCCGTGGTTTATGGGATCACAGACGAAGAGTGTTTTTAATTATGAAGACCCGGCAAACCCTAATGGCCCTGAAAATAATAGGGTTCGTACCTATACTGGTCCGCGAGATTATTCCAGAACATTTGGAGGAAGAAATGCACCGATCGCAGTTATGGGACCTAATATTGAAAGCAACTTAAATTATTTTAATTATCCGGTTGATGGAGCAATATCTGAGATGATTAAAAATAAAGCCAAGTTAGGTGATGTTAAAATTATTGGTTCAATCTGGTCGCCACTACCTTGGGTAAAAGTTTCTTCAGGTAATACATATCCTGAAAATTGGTGGCCTGGTCCTGTAGTTGGTACAAGGTGGCCATTTATCTGGGGAGGAAATTTTGCTGGCGGTAGGTTGGATGTAAGTGGAACAAAGTATAATGAATTCAATGATGCATCTCTGGGAGGTTCAGGTAATACAGATGCTGTAACACAATTTGCCAGAAGCAGCGCAGCATATATTTTAGGTTATCAACGAAATTTTAATTTTAAATTTTACGCAATTAGTATTCAAAATGAATTAAATTTTGAGCAATTCTATAACAGTTTGACTTATCCATTATCATCTCAATATATTACTGCAATAAAAGCAATCAAAGCTGAATTCAGCAAGCATGTAGAATTAAAAGATATTCTTATAATGGGACCTGAAGACCTTTTAGGAGGTGATGCATATGGTATGTGGGAGTATGGTGGACCCGTTCACAAAAACTTACAATACCTAAGTAATATTGTTAAAGATCCAGAGGCTCTGAATGCACTTGACTTTCTTTGTATTCATGGTTATGCGAATGATGGTGTTAGTTCTGCCGGTTCAAATCCTAGATTATGGGATTGGTGGGTGAATGGTTGGACAACAAGTCCTGCTCCCGGAATTCCTGCTAACGTTAAAGGTTTTTCAAGTTTGAGAAAAAAATCCTGGATGACAGAAACTTCAGGTGAACATCGAGATTGGTTGTTTCCTAAAAATGCTTATCCTAATAATGGAGGATGGAGTCTGGCTCTAAAAATTCATCAGGCACTTACTACTGGCATGGAAAGTGCATGGATTCATTGGACATTTGTAGATAGCAATTCTGATGGGACAGTAAGTAACTTTGGAATTACGAATCAAACTTCGGGATTATCTTCTCCAAAGTATAATGCGATTAAACATTATTATAAATTTATAAAACCGAATTCAAGACGAAATAATGTTGTTACGCAGAATAATGCAAGAGTTCTATGCTCTTCTTATTACAATAACAAAGATGGAAATCTTACACTGGTTCTTGTAAATACGGCTTCCGCTAATACTGACATAATAGTTCAAGTTCCGGAAAAGGGCAAGACAATTCCAATGAATGATTATCTTTCATCAGAGAATAATTATTTTGTGCGATCCACGAAGAATTTTGTGAATGGAAATATGAATTTGTCAATGCCTGCATATAGTGTTAGAACTATTCATGGTAAGTATGATTTGATTTCTGCTATAGAAGAAGAGATTACAGAAGATTTACGAATAAATTACAATTCGGAAATGAATGCTTTAATAATAAATAATAATTTGAATTCAGAAATCACAAATATTAGACTATTTAATGTAGCTGGTCAGGAATTAGAATTGAATCAAGATTTTAATGATTCTATGATCTCTCTACCAGGATTACATTCAGGTTTGCATTTTGTACAATATTATGCGGAAGGAAAAAAGTATATCTATAAGTTTATTATTCCTTAGTTTTTACTGGTAGATTTTTAAGAGAAAATTTAATAAAACTGAATAATTGTAATTTACTTTTTTAGTTCGACTAATTCAGTGGATCCTGTGAATTTACCATTTTCCTTATAGGATTCAGACTTAACCATGCCCACTTCATAGTTAAACCAACTGACTGTTTTTCCTTTGATTTTGAATAAGGTTTTAAATTCGAAATCTTCAGAAATTTTATAGCATTCGAAAGTTCCGGCTGCGGTGCTAATAGATTCTTTTGCTTCAACCTTGCGATTAGTAATGCTGATTGCAGTGCTCATCATAGGAATTGGATTTCCATTCGATTTAGCCTTGTATGAAATTTTAAGTTGCGCGTCTTTCAGGTTTTGCCCAATTGAAATTGAAGAAGGGTACTCGACTTGATTACCTTCTATCATCATTTCCATATCGTTTAAGGGTTTTTGGTTCTGCTCAGGCATGAGAGATTTAAAATCAAAAAACAAAGAACCAGACTTGCATTCCATTTCAAATTCATTCGTTGATTGTACTTTCCCCTTTTTATCAAGAATTTCTGTATTTACAGTAGTGGATGCACCTTGCGCTGTAGATTTTACTTTAGAATAACGATATTTTATTGTTCCGTTTTGCTTCCTATCCTTGTCATAAGTATTCAAAGTAATGGATGCACCTTCATTAAAAAACAACATTTTGGAGCAATCAAGTTCAATAGGATTTATAAATGGCGAGAATGCGAGTGAAACTATAATGGAAGCAAAGATTTTCATAAATATTACTTTATTACGTTTTTATTGATTAAGCAAAATTAAGAATTTCCACAAATTATTGTGTATGACTTATCTTATTTTTTATTGATTGTGAATTAATTTTCTTGTAACTGTTGAATTATCGGAGTAAATAGTTTGTACAACGTAAAGGCCATATGACGCTGATGAAAGATCTAATTCTATGTCAGAATTTCCGGGGTAAATGATTGATTTTTGTGTCTTTATAATTTGTCCATTTGAAGAAATTGCATTAATTGTTATGGTTTCTTTTTTATCATGTGTAAAATGGATTTGATAATTGCCGCTTTGAGCAGTATTTATAATTTCCATTCTGTTAGCTGCTTTTTCTTCGTATTGATCAATATTGTTGACAAATACATTGGGCCAATGACGCTTTATAAAGCTATTCCCTAATGTATAAGCAATGAGATGAACACTTCCATTACGTGAAGTGCTATCAATTACATCTATGCCTGAGACAATTGTAGAAACTGCAGTTCCTTCATTAGAGGTATTCCAGCTTGTGCCTCCATCGATGGATTCAAGAAATCCGAAACCTGCAGTACCGACCATAAGAATATTATCATTTTGTGGATGCGCAGCTAAACAAGTTAAAGGAACATTAGGCATATTTCCAGTGATGTTTGTCCAACTCAAACCTGCATTATCAGTTTTAAAAACCTTATTTCCAAAGCCACTTGCGGGTGTTGAAAGGCATATTAAATACGCTACATCAAATTTATAAGGATGCGGAAAAATTCTATAATATGTATCGTTTGGTAATCCGTTTGTATTTCCTCTCGTTGACCAGGAATCTCCATCTCTTCTCCGAACAGCAATTCTGAAATTAGGATCGGCATGTTCAATTGATAGATAGATATTGGCTCTGCTTGCAGTTGAAGATTTATTAGAAACAGTTATATATTGTATTGTACCTGCCATTGATGTTGGTGTAATTTTTGACCAGGTTGAACCAATCTGTCTAAAAACATCTCTTTCACAATATGCAAGTAATGAGTTCGGACCGGAAACAACATTTGATTTTTCGCTTTCAACAAACATGTATTTGCCCCAACATATATCAATATCTGTTGCCCAGTTTCTGCCACCATCATTGCTATATCTCAATTGTCCGGAATTATCAGATCCATACATTTTATTAGGAATATCATGATGCGCACATCCTGATGTTCCGTCGCCATTTAGTAATGTATACCAACCTTCATTATTGCGATATACTGTCCCGTTGTCCTGAGTGCCTCCGGACATATAATTTGGATTTCCTCTACTTACCCCGGCATGATAAAATTGCATCGTCGGAAATATATTGTACTTTCCTGAGTATGTAATACCGTTATCAGTGGAAGTGAATAAACCCCCATCATTGCCTAAGTACATTGTTCCTTTGCTGTCAAATACTATTGCATGTTGATCTGCATGATGAGGATCAACTGCCTGATAGTCAGTCGTATTACTTGATCTCAGATAATTTCCTGCGCCTGCAAAAACAACTTCATTGTCAATAGGTGAAACTTCTACAACATTATTGTAATATCCTTGACTCCAGTGCATGTCAACCATAGGTCCACCATTAAATGTGCATGTAGTAAATGAATTTCCTTTGTCAATAGATTTAAAAAGTCCTAATGTTCTATTGTCTTTATTAGACATAAATACATAAAGTCTATTTGAATAAACCGGATCTATTGCTAGTGCAGAATGATAAGACTCATTTAATGGTAGATTTGAGGCAACAGTGTTCCA
The DNA here is from genome assembly GCA_013140975.1 of Saprospiraceae bacterium. Lineage (GTDB taxonomy): Bacteria > Bacteroidota > Bacteroidia > Chitinophagales > Saprospiraceae > Vicinibacter. Next base: position 39,032 of record JABFRV010000065.1, on the reverse strand, counting down.
GTTATCTCCATTATCGTAGCTTACATAAAGCTGTCCGTTTCCTCCAGCACAGTATAAAGTTGACCATGAATTTTTATCTTGTACCAATCCTGTCATATCAATATTGTCAGAATATTTATTCCAGCTTAGGCCTTCATCTTCTGATTTCATATACCCATTAGAAGTAGTAGCATGAACTACATTTGGTACAACTGGATCGAAGAATATTTTATGTATTAAACAAGGATATCTAAAATGAAGGTCCATTTCAACTTGATTCCAGGTCTCTCCATTATCAACTGATCTGAATAATCCTTGTCCGCAAGTAATAAAGGGTTCGCCGGAACCAACTAAGATAAGTCCTTTTTTATATGGGTGAAATGCAAATGCAGAAGTAAAAATAGCTGGCAGTGATTTAGATAAATTAAAGCTGTGTACTAAAGATAGCCCACCGCCAATTGAAATTTCTGAAACGCCAAAGATTCCACCAGTCGCTGAAAGAACTCTGATCCCGGTATCAAATTCATCTATTTTTTGAACATCCACTGCAATATCTCTGATTCTGCCGGAAGCATTTTGAGTTTTAGCATTCGGAAAAAAAACTTTCTTATTATATGTTGCAGGTGAAGGTCCGAATGTTTGCCAGAGTATATCTTCCCGTGTATTATTATATGTTTTTGTGAGCGATTCTAAGGATGCAGATATTCTTCTATGCTCATCCGGTAAAATGGATTCTTTACCCCAGATTTGCTTCAGAAAGTTTTTTTGTTTTTCCGGTCCTGTAATCTTTTTATTAGCTTGCCCAAAGAGAATAGTTGAGCTAATAAAAAAAATCAAAATTTGATAAAATTTACGCATTGTATTAATTTTAATTATGCAGTAAAATTCTTTAGATTATAGGAGAGCTTTATCAAGTATTGAGTAAGATGCAGGTTTTTTGAGAATTTGGTAAAAATATCACTTATTTTAAATAGGGTAATTAAGAAATGATCAGTTTTTTAAAAATGTAAGAAATCGATTAAGATGATAAAGTGAAGATTATAGAAAAGACTTAAGGTAATAAACAGTATGATTTTGTAGAAAGGTCAAGCTGAATATTTATATTATAATCAATTAGAACAAACCTGCCAAAGGGGTTTTATCAGTACCTGAATAAATGGATATTTTGAAATCCGGAGATTAATACAAAAATGTAGTTAGGTTTTTCTCCTTAATTCTTGTAATTTTATAAAATCGATAAAGTAATAAAACAGCTGAAATTGTCAAGCAAAGAATAAATCCTGTCCAAATTCCATAAACCTTCCATTGAAAATATTCGGCTAAAAAATATCCGGCTGGTAAACCGATAATCCAGTAAGAAATAGTGGTATATAAAGTGGGAATCCGAATATCTTGAATTCCTCTTAACATTCCTACACTTAATGCTTGTAAAGAATCTGAGTATTGAAAAATTGCAGCAAAAATTAATAAATTACTAGTGATATAAATGACTTCAGAATTTGAATTGAATAAAGTAGCAATATAGTATTTGGTTATAAAAAGAATTGTCAATGTAGTTGTTGCCATAACGAATGAAATCTTTATTGCGTCTTTGCTTATATTTTGAATCTCCTGAAAATTATTTTTACCATAAGCTTCTCCAATTTTAATAGCGCTTGCACTGGAGAACCCAACGAATATTACATAGGTAAATGCAGCAATAGTTATGGCAATTTGATGTGAAGCTTGTTGCTCAGAGCCATACCAACCGGATATGATTGCCAGTACAGAGAATGCTGCAACTTCGCTGGTATATTGCCATGAGGTAGGCAGCGCTAATTTTAGAAACGCTTTAATTTCGATCCAGCTAATTTTAAAATTTTTGATTCCGTATTGAAGTAATAATTTATTCGAGAGTAAATGTGTAATTAAAAGTATACATATTAATGTTCGAGTGATAAAACTTGCAAGTCCACTCCCTTCTAATCCCATGGGTTTTATATTGCTGCATCCATAGATTAAAATATAATTGAGTATAATATTTATGAATATTGAAGAAGTTGATAATAGCATTGGAATTCTGGTCAATTCTAGTCCATCATAAAATTGTTTGATTGATAAAAAAATGACCATGGGAACTATTGACCAGGTAATCCAAAGAAAGAACTCCTTTCCAAGGTTTATAACAATGTCCTGCTGACCTAATTTATATATAAGAGGAAATAATATGGTAAGAATTATGGAAATGAACAATGCAATTAAGACTGTCGTTGTGCCGCAATTGTAAAGAATTGAAGCACACTGATTCGCTTTGCCTTGTCCTCTGCGTGTTGCTGTAAGGCTGGCAATAAGATAACTGATTCCGACGATTGAAAAAGAGGGAATGCTAATGATGCTAAGCATAAGGGAAGAAGATGCAAGCTCAACATGACCTAGTCTTCCTACCATTATTGCATCAGTTATATTGATGGTCATCTGAGATAGCTGTCCCATTATTATTGGCCAGGCTAGGACAAGTAATTCTTTTTGATTTTGGGTAAAGGTCATGTTTGATTAACGATGCAATAATAATCAAACATATTATAATATTTTTTATTTTGTATAGAATTACCGAGCATAAACTTATGAAAATAAAATTTTGTATATAATAATTTGTTTGACAGAAATGAGAATATGGCACAATTGTTACATTGTATTGGAGTATAGTAAGTCAGTTCTTGTTACAAAATAATTGAGGTTACTAGTTTTTATTCAATAGGATATGAAAGTTGACTAAATAATCCTATTAACACATTATACATTATTCAGGGATGTGCATGTATTCTCCCCTGAATGTTTTCATTTTAGATATTACTGTAATAAATATTTATTAAAGTTCTTGTCAGCTTCAATAATTCATCGGATCATTGTGGCGTAACAAGAACTGATTAATGTATTTCATTAGGTCGTTATTCTTCGACTTTATAATAATCATTTTATTGTCCTTGTTACTGTCAAATCATTTGAGCTAACCACTTTCATGATTTGGACATGTTAACCAAAGTTAGATATGATGTAATGTCATATCGAGATGATCTTCATACAATTTCCAGTTTAACTCAAACTCACAAAACTCATTTCTCACCGGTTCTTTGATCTGATCGAAGAATCGGAGGGGAAATGTTGTTTTTAAGCGAAGCAAAAAATTTTGTGATGTTATTTTTTTATAAACCTAAAATGAATTGTATGAAAAGACTAAGCTTACCCTTAGTGAGCAAGAAGATTTCTTGGAGTGCGTTAATCTTCTTTCTGACTCTAATTAGTACCTACGCAGGTATTGTATTTAACGGAGCTCCCGGATCTGCAGCACCACCACCGACATTGGGTGGTTATACGATGTTTAAATTTGTAGATGATACCAGGCCGACAGGTCTTGGTAATTTTGTTTCAAGCGTACCGGCCAGTTATGACTGTCCTGTTAGCCTTGGATTTAATCAACCTGCTCACCACCTTGATGTGCCAACTTCTTTTAATAATTGGAGTCATGGATATCGAGGCGATGTTTACTTTTCAGGATTTTTTATTGGTGGGAATACTTTTATTTTGCCTGCTAATACTCGGGCATTTTATTTTTATGCCGAGCCAAATTTATTTAGCACATTTACAATTACAGCAACTGCTAATGATGGAACTACCAGCGGTGCAATTCCTGTTACTGCTCCTAACGGAGCAAGATACTATGGTTTCTATACCACTGGTATTAATTGTATGTTGACAACGATTACTTTAAACATTAGTGGAAATGCAGGCGCAGGTTTTGGTTTTACTTATGGTGAATTTGGAATCAATGTTGATGCTAATAATGGTGCAATATCCTGTAATAATAATATCCAGATCTCATTGGATCAGGACTGTTGGGCAACAGTTACACCGGAAATGGTATTATCCGGAACGTATACTCCCGGATGTCTTGGAGATTTTCAAGTTGTTGTAAGAGATTGGAATACAAATGCAGTAATTGATTTAGATCCTAATAACCCATATCCGCAAATTGGATATGCGCAAATTGGAAAAAAATTAAAAATTTCTGTAATAGATCCATATACCGGAAATAGTTGCTGGGGAACTGCAACAGTTGAGGATAAGTTAGGCCCAATTATTGAGTGTGTTAGAGACTTGAGAGTTGAATGTACCGATGGTACAACTCCGGGAGATATTGGATATCCAAATGTTATTGAAGGTTGCGGTGTTTATGATTTAACATTTAAAGATGTAGCAAGAAATGGATCATGTGAAGAAGGAATTGATAGAATCATAACTAGAACATGGACTGCAGTTGATGCACAAGGAAATAAAAGTACTTGTGTTCAAACGATCTTTGTTTTAACAGGTAAGTTATCCGATATAAAACCACCTTTGGATTATACAGGATTGAACCTTCCTGGAAATACATATATGTTATCGTGTGATGCGAAAAGAGATGCGAATTTTGATTTGGCTTCTCATCTTCGTCCATATCCGGAATGTGTAGATGAATATTTAGTAGATCAGGAAGTATTGTTCAATACAGGAAGAAGAGAGCCAAGATTATTGGGATGGAACTGTATAGCTTCAGGTCCATATGAAGGTCACCCTAGCCCTGATAATATTTATTACCCTGCACAATTATCGTGTTGGGCAGATAATTCAATTGTTATGTGGGAAGGAACTGGCGCTCCTAGAGCTAAAGGTTGCGGAAACATAGCTATTACATTTAAAGATATTAGAATTGATCTTTCGAAAAATAGTTGTGACGCTGGTAACGTTGGTTGTTATAAACTACTTAGAACCTGGACAATGTTAGATTGGTGTACAGGTGAAGTAAGAGAGCACAATCAAATAATTAAGGTAATGGATACCAAAGGACCTGAGGTTCTTTATCCGGATCATGTAGATGTAAATACAGATATTTGGAAATGTGAAGGAAGATGGGAAGTTCCACCAGCCTGGGTAAAAGATAATTGTTCAGAAGAAGTACATTACACAGTACGTGTAGAGAATGGAACAGTTCTTGGAAATGAAAATTCAGGTTATGTCGTGGTAAATCTTCCTCTTGGTATCCAAAACGCATACATTGTAGCCGAAGATTGTTGCGGCAATGTTACAGAAAAACTCATTTATCTCAATGTCGAAGACAGAACTCCTCCGGTTGCCGTATGCGATCAAAAAACCACTGTAACTATTACTGGAAACCAAACTCCGGGAAGTAATTATGCAAAAGTATTTGCCACTACATTTGATGATGGTTCACATGATAATTGTGCCCCACATCTATATTTTAAAGTTATTAGAATGGATGAATTGGCAGGTACCAATAATGGTAGCACCAAGGAATCTACTGTATGTAATAAAGTAAATGGTGATGATGACAAGAATATCACAGGTTCACAAACTTATTTTGATGATCATGTAAGTTTTTGTTGTGCTGATGCTGGAAAAACACTTATGGTGGTATTCCGCGTATTAGATGCTGATCCAGGTGTCGGTCCAATTGCTCCAGAGCGAATGAACCAAGGCGGTGATTTATTTGGAAGATTCAATGATTGTATGGTTGAAGTAGAAGTTCAAGATAAGGCTGCTCCTTCAATCGTTCCTCCGGCAGATGTTGTTGTTAGCTGTATGTTCTGGTTTGACTTATCAAAGTTAACAGATCCTAATGATGCAACTTTCGGTAGAGTCGTTAATGATCTTTCACAAAGAGCAAAGATTAAAACTACAGATATCGTTTGCGATCTATGGTGTTCTCCTAATCCTATTACAAATTATCCGGGATCAAGGTCTGCAGTTGGTAATTTAGCATGTAGTCATTATAATAGTCTTTTCCAACCTGCTCATCCGGATACAAAGTATGAGTTAGCATGGGGATTTGATGGATATATTTTATCAACTTGCGGTGCAACTCCAATTATTACAATTGATGACAAACGTGAATGTGGTCAAGGAAAAATTGAAAGAGTATTTAGTGTTAGAGGTCCTAATAATACCTTAATTTCTACAGTACAGACAATTTGGGTTGTTGATTGTGATCCTTTATATATTTCAAGTGAATACTGTGATAGTCAGGATGATATTATCTGGCCTGATTGTGATGGTAGAGGAACTTTGGTTGAAGGTTGTGGTTCAAATACAAGTCCTGATGTAACAGGTAGACCTAAAATAATTAATGGTGCTGATGATGCATGTACATTAATTGCAATTCAGAATTTTGATGAAATATTTACTATTGAACAAGATGCTTGTTTTAAAATCCTTCGTAAATGGGTAGTAATTGACTGGTGTCAATATGATCCTAACATTAGTGCTACTCATGGAAGATGGGAGTTTACGCAAGTAATTAAAGTGCGTGATACTAAAAAGCCAATCGTAACTTGTAATGTTGGAGCTTGTGAGCCTGCAGTCCTAAGCGGTCAGACAGGAGCTTGTGTAGGACATATTAGTCTTACTGCAACTGCTACAGATTCTTGTACGCAAGCAGATTGGTTAAATTATGATTACAAAATAGATGCATTTAACGATGGAACAATTGATTTTTCAGTAGGACCATTAACAAGAAGAGCGTTTGCAGCAGGTGACAAACCGTTGGTTAGAAATAATCCAAATGCAGATGATCAGAATAATCCATTTGATGCAAGTGGAGTTTATCCGATAGGTGTACATAAAATTACATGGTATGTTGAAGATGGATGTGGAAATATCGGACAATGTTCTTCATTATTTGAAATAAAAGATTGTAAGGCACCAACTCCATATTGCTTAACAGGAATCATAACAGTTCCAATGCCAACTTCAGGATGCGTTGATATCTGGGCTAAAGATTTAGATTTTGCTTCATTTGACAATTGTACTCCTAAGAATAGATTGAAATTCTACTTTGATGGAGATCGCGCGAAAACTTCAATTAGAGTTTGTTGTGATGATTTCTTAAAGGCAAAAGTGAATGATGAATTAAGAATCAGTGTTCAGATGTGGGTTGAAGATGAAGAAGGAAACAGAGACTATTGTGTTACTACTGTGATAGTTCAAGACAATCAAAACATATGTCCGAATACCGGTAATCTTGGCTCAGTAACTGGTGAATTAAGAACTGAAGATGGAAGAAAATCTGCTAGCGCTACTGTTGACTTATATAAGTCAGGTCATATTATGGATAGCAGATTGACTCTAGCAGATGGTACATATAGTTTTAAAGATCTTGAATTATCTGTAGAGCATATGTTAAAATCAACAAGAGATGATAATCCATTAAATGGTGTTTCAACTGCAGATATCGTTTCTATTCAAAAGCATGTATTGAGTAAAGAATTATTGAATTCTCCTTATAAAATCATTGCTGCTGATGTAAATAATTCTAAATCTGTTACATCTGCTGATATTGCGATAATCCGAAAACTTATTTTAGGATCAGCAAATAATTTCAACAATGTAGCAAGCTGGACATTTATTCCGGAAGAAGTTGTATTTGCGGATAAAACACAGCCTTGGAATTATGAAACTGAAAAGAAAGTGATTGTAAATGGTGTGAACCAAAAGCAAAACTTTATTGCAGTAAAAATGGGTGATGTAAATAATTCATCTGTTGCTGGATTGAACCAACCAACAAAGACGAGAACGAATTCTGCTTTAAAATTTGAAATCGCTGAACAATCTGTTGAAGCAGGTCAGGATGTGAGAATAGAATTTAAAGCTGAGAATTTCTTAAACATCAATGGATACCAATTTACTTTAAACTTTGATGCAAGTGCGTTAAGCTTTGTAAAAGTTGAAGGAAATGCATTGTCAATTGATGAGGATAATTTCGGAACAACTCAAGTACGCAATGGTAAGGTGACTACAAGTTGGGATGCAAGAAGTGCAACATCAATTGCTTCCAATAAAGTATTATTTACACTTGTTTTCAAATCAACAAAAGCTGTAAAGCTGTCTAATAGTCTTGAAATTACTTCCGATATTACAAGTGCTGAAGCATACGATGCGCAAATGAATGAATCAAATGTTGTATTGAATGTTCGTTCTGATAAAGGAGTTGCTAGCTCATCTGTTTTTGAATTGTATCAGAATAATCCAAATCCATTTGAAAAGGTAACTACAATTAATTACAGATTGCCAGAAGCATCTGCTGCAACATTAACGATTTATGATGTTACAGGTAAAGTGGTAAGAGTTATGCCATTACAGGGTCAGAAAGGTCTGAATACTGTTGAATTAAACAGAAATGACATTTCCGGATCAGGCATGTTCTATTATCAATTAGATGCTGAACAATTCAGTGCTACTAAGAAAATGGTAATTACAGAGTAATAAGTTAAAAACGAATTGCTATAAGTCGTGAGATTAAACTTCTTGTTGAAGTTTCTCACGACTCTTAGCTCGCTAATTATCTAGAATTTTATAGTTTTAAGCCTTGTTGTGACGATGGTTGCAACAGGGCTTTTTTTATTTGAATTAAGTCAATTATATTATTTATAAATTATTAGCAAATAATATTATACTTTTATATCTGAAGAACTAATATGGCCAATGAGCTGAATTGTTATCGATAAGAATTTGTGTAGTATGAATTTTTCAATCACCTATACTTTTTTAGTCACAAATAAATTCAAGAGTTATGATGCTTACATTAAATCCTGCTTCGAGAATACAGTATTTTGGATATGTAACCCTATTTGCAATGGTTATTTTTTTCTGTAAATGTAATGTCGCCGGAAAAAGAATGAAAGAATATAAACCCATTCCATACAGGTCAATAGATACTATGGAGATTTTTGATCCCGTCACCTATATGGAAGAAATTAAGATTGTTCTTACAGAGTTTGACTATTACGAAGATGCTGAAGAGATGCCTTATTTGATTGGCTGTGAGAGTAGTAAGGAAAAAGAAAGATACAATTGTACTGCAGATCAATTAGGTGAAAAGATTAGATCTGAAATACAATTGTCAGCAGAAATTAAGGAGAAATACAAAGGAAGAAAATTGGATATTTCATTAATAGTTGACGAAGATGGCGGTACTATTTTTCATGAAAATAATTTTGCATCAGAAGCCGAACTATTGAATGCTGTTCGAGTAGTATTTCAGAAGAGCAGTTTTAAGTGGAGTGTCGGTAAAATAAAGGAAAAAAAAGTCTCGACATTAGTTAAGTTTCCTTTGGCAATGAATTGATTTTTCGGGAATCCTGACACCATCCTGTTGATGAATATTCAGACTTCATTTTAGAAAATGAAACTTAAATTCGTATTCGTTCAAACCGACAAAATATATTGAAACATTAGAGCTTTAAATCATCAGAGCTTCAATGCATCAGAGCTCTAGAGCTTTAAATCATCTGAGCTTTAAAGCGTTAGAGATTTTTTATCTTCGAGTCATAATAGTGTTTGAAAGGGGGTTAAATATGTATTGCTTTGATCTGTGAAGCATTAAACCTGTTAATAATAAATATCTCTGAAATCTGTTTGATATAACTTCAGATTTTGCGAATATTGTGGTTGATATTGAACTTAAGATTGAATCTTAATTTCAGAATTAACCTTCACTCAAATCTTTTAGAAGATTAACCACCTTTTATAATTCCAAAACTTATTGCTCAATAAACTCAAATTTCATTCCATATAATAATGTTTATATGTAAGGAAGTTAATAACCATTTTTACTCAAAGCTCAGAAGCATAACTAAATACTGAAAAGACTGAGCATATGAAATCTTATTTTACTCTCCTGGTAAGTCTAATTGGCTTACTAATGGTTGCATCAACTGCGATAGGTTTTGTGAATGGAGCGCCAAGAGGTGTTGATCCTTCGAAGCTTCGCATTTCCGAGCAAGGAAATTTATGTTTTATTGAAAATAAAGGTCAGGTTGTAGATCAAAATCGAAAACTTAGACCGGATGTTTTATTTAGTGGTACTGATGGAAATTTGGTTTTCCATTTAAAGAGAACTGGAATTTCTTATCAAATTTCTGAAGTAAAAACCTGGAAGAACCTTCGTTCATCCAAGTCAAAAATATTTTTTGGTGCTGAAACTAAAGTGCCGGATGAATATATGATTCATCGAATTGATGTAAATTGGGTAAATCCAAATGAGGATATTCGTTTTGGTAAAGATGAAATGATGTCTAACAATACCCAGTATTATCTTGCAGGAGGTTCTAAAAATGCAACAAAAGTGGGAGAATACAAAGGAGCCTGGATTTATAATATTTACAATAAAATAGATGCGCATTTCTACACTTCTAATGAAAAATTAAAAGTGGATTACAAGGTTGCACCAGGTGGTAACTACAAACAACTTGCTTGGGAAATCAATGGAGCAAGTGCGATTGTCGACCCGGCAGGAAATCTTGCAATGATTACAGCTGCAGGAGTTGTGGAAGAAGGCAGGCCACTTGTATATCAGAATAGTAAAATGTTAAAAGCACAATGGGTGCTTAATGGTAATAAGCTCAGTCTTGCTATTGAAGGAATTGATCCGACGAAAGAATTGATGATTGATCCTTTGGTTAGATCCTGGGGAACTTATTATGGTGGAAACAATGATGATCAGATTACTGCATGTTCAAAAGATGCAAATGGAGATTTGTATGTATGTGGTATTACCGCAACGACTACAGGAACAGTAATTGCAACTACAGGATCTCATCAACAAACATTCGGAGGTGGAACTCAAGACGGTTTTGTTGCAAAATTTAATCCGGCAGGTACAAGAATATGGGCAACTTATTATGGTGGATCCGAATATGATTATGCCTGGGGAATTGCCAATGATGGAACAGATATTTATGTAGTAGGAGAAACTTCTTCGAGTGATCTTGGAGCAATTTCAACTGTTGGAACTCAGCAATCAACATTTGGTGGAGATGTTGATGCCTATTTAATAAGATTTAATAGTGCAGGTGTTAGAACCTGGGGAACATACTATGGCGATACAGGACAAGATTATGGATTTGCAGTTGCTGTTGGTACCAATAATCAACCGGTAATCGTAGGAGAAACAAATACTTTCGCAGGTACGGCTATCGCTTCTCCCGGTTCACATCAACCATCTTATGGAGGAGCATTATTTGATGCTTTCGTTGCGCAATTTAATCCGGCAGGAGTAAGAAATTGGGGCACGTATTATGGAGGGAGTGATAATGAAGCTGCATATGGAGTTAGTGTAAATGTTTTGAATTGGGTTTTATTTACAGGACAAACAGCCACTTTCCCCGGAACTGAGATTGCAACCGCAGTTTCACATCAACCAATCTATGGTGGTGGTAATACAGATGCATATTTTGCAGTGCTAGATATGGATGGTGTAAGACAATTTGGTTCATACTATGGTGGCACTGGTGATGAAAGTGGATTTGATATATGTCAGGATATAAATGGTGATATAATTGTAGTTGGAGCGAGCTCAACGAATACAGGTACATCAATTGCAACAACGGGTTCGCATCAGGATGCTTATGCTGGTGGAACTTATGATGGCTTTATTGCAAATTTTGATTTTACTGGAAGTAGACAATGGGGTACATATTATGGTGGATCAGGAGAAGATGTTTTATTTAGTTGTGATATTGATGCCTTAGATACAATTTTTGTATCAGGAAGAACAAGTTCCAATGCAGGAATTGCTACATCAAATGCATATGACAATACTTATAGTGGAACACAAGACGCTTATTTTGCAAAATTTAATCCTGACGGTGCTCAGAATTATGGATCGTATTATGGAGGTTCTGGTTCTGATGTAAGTTATGGAATTTGCATTTTTCCTAATGCAACCTTATATATAGTTGGAACTACTGAAACTCCAACAGACGCTAGTATAACCTCTGTGGGTTCCCATCAATCAGCTTTTGGTGGTGGAACCAATGATGGTTTTATAGCAAAGATATTTGATTGTGAAACACCAATAATAAATGCGGTTGCGGATAACATTCAGTGTAGTGGAGTAGTATCCAATGCAATTACATTCTCTAGCAGGAACATTTCTGGCGCAACATTTAAATGGTTAAAATTAAGTTCGCCGGCAGGACAAGCTACGAATCTTAATGCAAGTGGTTTTGGCAACTTGCCATCATTTACGTACACGAATTCTACTTGTGTCGTTTTGGTTGATACAATCATTGTCACACCAATTCATAAAGTGAATGCAGTTGATAGTTGCCTTGGCATCCCTGATACATTTTTATTAAGATCCATACCTGTTGTAGAAATGGATGACATAAGAGATAGTAGTTTCTGTCATGGTCAATCCTGGTTGCCACCTGCCTTTGATGATGATTGTGTTGACTCTTTGGTATTTCATTGGGTTAAAAAATCTGGTCCGGGCGGCACTACTTTGCCGGGATTAGCATCTAGTGGAAGTGGAAATTTACCAAGTTTAAACATTGTGAATCCTCCTCCTTCATGTTTGATATTAACAGACACAATTATTGTTACTCCATATTATAAAACTAAATATTCAACTGACAGCTGCAAAGGAGTTGGTATAAGCTTGATTGTAAAATCAGTTCCTACGCCTGTAGTAACTGCAACTAGGGATACAGTATATTGTACAGGCTCAACTCCAGCGGGAATAAATTTCACAACGACATGTTCAGTAGGAACTGTAATTCGCTGGACGAAAACAAGTTTAGGAGGTCCCGGCAATGCAGCTACGAATATTCCTTTATCCGGAACCGGAAATATTTCTTCATTTACAAGTAATAATCCAGGTTCATCGATACGCACGGATTCTATATTTGTTTATTCAACTTTTGTAAGTGTAGGAGATAGTTGTGTAGGACCTAGAGATACTTTCCTGATACGGGTATTGCCGAATCCGAATATTACAATGTTGCGTGATACAACGTATTGTCATGGAACGAAAGTGCCACGATTAACTTTCGCTGGAATTATTCCAGGGACTACATTTACATGGACTCGAACAGGGTCAAATATTGGAATACCTATCTCCGGTAATGACAGTATTCCAATGTTTATGGTAATGAATACAAGTAATGCAATCATTTCCAATACAATAAGTGTGACACCAATTTTAACTGTTGGTGGAGTTTCCTGCAGTGGGGCCTCAACGACATTTATGATTAGTGCATTTCCTGAAGCCAAAGCGATATGTAAACCGGCTACTGTGTATCTGAATAATTTGGGTAATGGTATTCTAACAATGTCGGATGTAAATAATGGAAGTATTGGAAGGCCAATAAATATATTCCCTTCAACATTTAATTGTTCCAATGTTGGAACAAATATGGTTACTTTAACTGTTAGGGATTCATGTACTAATTTATCAACTTGTATAGCAACAGTAACTGTTTTAGATACGACACGTCCGGTTTTGTTTTGTCAAAATCAGGTTGTAAATCTTCAGCCTTCTTCATGTGAAACAAGATTTAATTATTTGCCGACAGCAACTGATAATTGTATAAATGTTAATGTAGAACCTCAAGACACGAATTACAGACCTGGAAAATTCATTTCACAAGGAATTCATACCGTTTGTTATACGGCGACAGATAATAGTGGTAATACTTCAACATGCTGTATTAATGTAAGAGTTAATTCATTCACGAATCCGGTTGGATCACTTGCATGTGCAGACAATATTCAAGTAAGTCTTGATGAGAAATGTCAAGCAACAATTTCTGCTGATGCATTTTTAGTGGGTGGTCCTTACAGATGTTTTGAAGAATATAAAGTGTTAATTCAGTTATGGAATGGAGGGCCCTATATTGATCGGGATCTAGGTAAAAAGGGTATTCAATTAAATGGCCTTGATATAGGAAAAATTTATAAGGTTACAATAATTGATACTATTTCAGGAAATAGCTGTTGGGGTAAAGCAAGTGTTGAAGATAAATTGCCTCCGGTGTTTGTAAAGTGTGCTCCTGACAGAACACTTACATGTGATCAGTCTTCTGATCCAATTCATGCCGGTCAACCTTCAGTCATTGAAAATTGTGGAACTTTTACTTTAACATATAAAGATGTTGTTACGAAAGGTAATTGTGATCTTGGCACTGCTGCCTGGATAAGAAGAACATGGACTGCTGTAGATAATTCAGGCAATACTTCGTTCTGTGTTCAAAATATCACAATCAACTATATAGATCTTGAATTGGTGAATACACCACCTGATTATAATGATTATATAACACCTGATGGTGTTCATGCATTGACATGTGATGGAAGATATGATCCAGCATTTGAAATTACGAAGCATCTAAAAAATGCACCTGATTGCGTTGATGACTATTTGTTAGATCACGATGAATTCATTGCAAGTGGTATTAGAATTCCAAGGAATCTTGGCTGGAATATGTTTACTTCGGGGCCTTATCAAGGTCATCCACATACTGAATCTATTTATTATCCTTCTCATCCTGATTCATCTGCTTGTTGGGGATCCAATAGAATAATTATGTGGGAAGGAACTGGTAAGCCAGAAGTAAATGGATGTGAAAATATTGGGCTTACCTTCTCAGATGTTCTTATTAATACTTCTAAAAAAGGCTGTAATGCAGGACCTGTAGGTTGTTTTAAAATTATCAGAACCTGGACAATGTTAGATTGGTGTACTTCTGAATTAAGAACACATCAACAAATAATTGAAGTTAAAGATGATGAAGGACCTGAAATAACGTATCCTGACTCTATAGAATTAGTTGCTTCATCACATAATTGTAATGCAATTTGGGATGTTAAGGATGTTTGGTTGAAAGATCAGTGTTCGCAAGAATTACATTATACACTCAATGCTGTAACGGGTACAGTATTGGGAGATGAATTACATGGATACATTGTTTCTGATTTAAGTATTGGTAATCACATTGTAGAGATATTGGCTGAAGACTGTTGCGGTAATATTTCAGCGAAGAAAGTTTATGTACGAGTTGTCGATAAGACACCTCCAACTGCAATTTGCCAAACAAAAACAGTGACAAGTATTTCTGCTAGTGGTTCTCCTTTTGAAAATCAAGCAGTAATCAAAGTAGAATCATTTGATGATGGTTCAACAGATAATTGTGCTGCACATGTGCAATTTAAGGCAATTAGAATGGATGAATTACAGGGAACAATTCATGGATCGAATAATAATTCAGGGGTATGCTCTGGAATTAATGGTGATGATAACCCAGCAATTGCTGGATCGCAAACTTATTTTGACGATTATGTAAAGTTCTGTTGTAATGATGTAGGGAATGCAGTCATGGTTGTATTTCGTGTATTTGATGTAGACCCGGGTAAAGGTTCTGTTCATCCAAGTCGTATGAATGCTGGTGGTGATTTGGAAGGGCGCTTTTCGGATTGCATGATTGAAGTGATTGTGCAGAATAAATCAACTCCAACAATTGTTGCTCCTGCAGATGTTGTAGTAAGCTGCGATTGGTGGTTTGATACAGAAAGATTAAGTGATACTAAAGATTCGATTTTCGGACAAATAGTTTACGATCTTGCATGGAGAAAGAAAATTAAGACGAATGATATAGTTTGTAGCGCATTTTGTAATGCAGATTCTAAAACAAAATATCCGGGACAAAAAATACCAATAGATCCGGCTTCAGATCTTGCTTGTAAATATTATTATTCTTTATATAATCCGATACATCCTGATAATAAATATGAATTATTATGGGGGTTTGACGGATATATATTATCGGGTTGCGGAGCAAATTTTACAATCACAGTAGATGATCAAAGAACCTGTGGTTCAGGAAGAATTGTCAGAACATTTTCAACACAAGGACCAGGTGGGCAGGTTGTTTCTGCAACGCAAAACATTTGGGTAGTTGATTGTGATCCGTTCTGGATTAATTCTAGAAATCATTGTGATGCTCTTGATGATATTATTTGGCCTGATTGCGAATCTAGAGGAACAATAATTAAAAATTGTGGCGCGAACACCAATCCGGACGTAACTGGCAGGCCTATTGTTAGAAATGGCGCTGATGATCATTGCGCTTTGATTGCAATAGAATATAAAGATCAATATTTTGTAGCTGAACATGATGCTTGTTATACTATCATTAGAACCTGGACCGTAATAGATTGGTGTCAATATGATCCTAACATTGATGAAAAACATGGTAGATGGGAATTTTCACAGGTAATAAAGGTTCATGACATAGAAAAACCAATCGTTAGTTGTAAGGTAGGGGTATGCGAGCCTGCAAGCTTAAATCAGTTCCATAATATTTGTTACGGACATATTAATCTGACTGCAACTGCTACTGATTCATGTACGCAAAGTGATTGGTTAAAATTTGAATATAAGATTGACCTTTATAATGATGGTTCTGTCAATTACACAGTTGGTTCATTAAGCAAAAGAGAATTTAATGCAGGTGAAAAACCTGCAATCAGAAATAATCCTGCTGCTGATAGTATCAACAATCCATTTAATGCAAGCGGTAACTATCCAATTGGAATTCATAACATTACCTGGTATGTATACGATGGTTGCGAAAATGTTGGTGTGTGTTCGACTTTATTCGAGATTAAGGATTGTAAGGCTCCAACACCATATTGTCTGGTAGGGTTGATTACTGTGCCGATGCCTTCATCAGGTTGTGTGGATGTTTGGGCAAAAGATTTAGATTTTGCAAGTTTTGATAACTGTACTCCTAAAGATAAACTTAAGTTCTATTTTGATAGTGTGCGATCAAAAACTTCTATGAGGATTTGTTGTGATGACTTTGTTAAGATAAAAGCCAATGATGAAATATATATCCAGACACAGGTATGGGTAGAAGATGAGGAAGGAAATAGAGATTATTGTACTACACTTATAGTGGTTCAGGACAATCAAAATATTTGTCCTAATGTTGGGTCCTCAATAAAAGTTACAGGAGAAATAAAAACAGAAGAAGGAAATTTTACAGCTCAAACATCGGTAGACCTTTACCAAAATGGCCAGTTTGTACAAAGTGCAAACACGATGCTTGATGGTAATTATCAATTCAAGAATCTCGTTGAATTTACAGATTACTTAATTCGTACATCAAGAAACGACAATCACTTAAATGGTGTTTCTACGGCAGATATAGTGAAGATTCAAAAGCACATACTTGGCAAAGAAGAGATTCTAAGTCCTTATAAGCTTATAGCTGCGGATGTTAATAATTCAAAATCCCTTTCAACAGCAGACATTGCCGAAATTAGAAAATTGATTCTTGGAATTATACCAACTTTTACAAAAGTTGAAAGCTGGAAATTTATTCCTGTAAGTACTCAATTTGAAGATCCAAAGAATCCATGGTCTTTTAATACCGACTATATTGTTAAGATGAAGGATCACGATGAAGTTGTGGATTTTGTATCTATTAAAATGGGAGATGTTAATGGCAATGCTGTAGCGAATTTGAATCATGTTAAGTCAAGATCAGTCTCTAAAACAAAATTCATCGTTGAAGAACAACAATTGGTTGCAGGTCAAAAAACAAGAATTGAATTTAAAGGAAAGGACATGAATAGTCTTCTTGGAATGCAATTTACGTTGAACTTTAATCCTCGAATTCTTCAATATTCTGGTGTTCATTCAGAATTGATCAATATCTCTTCTGAAAATGTTGGAACTCACACTGCACAAAATGGAAAGATAACTTGCAGTTGGAATTCTGAGGAGATAATAGAATGTAGTAAAGAAGAAATTTTATTTATAATAGAATTTGATGTTTTAGCTGAAGGAAACTTAAGTAATAATATAGTCATTAGTTCAGATATAACATCGGCTGAATGTTACGACGCTTCATTAAATGCTTCAGGAATTGAATTGGTCGTTCGATCTGAATCAGGAATTCAAAGTACTGGGATTTTCGAATTGCTTCCGCCACAGCCGAATCCGTTTCAACTTTATACAGATTTAAGTTTCAGATTACCTGAATCAGAAGCTGTTCAGGTAACTATATATGATGCAGCAGGTAGAGTGCTTAGGATTCTGCCAATTCAGGGAAATAAAGGATTAAATTCTTTTAGACTAGCTAAGTCAGAATTATCAGGTTCAGGAATTTATTATTACCAATTGGATTCTAAAGACCAATCAGCAACCGGCAAGATAGTGCTTATAGATTAATATAGGCTTTTTCGACTAAGTATCAAGTAAAGGGCCTCACGTTCCGTGGGGCCTTTTATAATTGATTTCATTTATCTTGAAAATTGGATGAGTTTGGCTCTGTTTTTGATTAATTTTGTGCGAGATGTTTTATGATATAGAAAATCAAAGCGATGATCCGTTACTATGTACGAGACAATGGATCTGTTCAGGAGATTCAACAATTGGATCAAGCTTCCTGGATCAACCTCTATCCTCCATTTAAGGAAGGGGAGCTAGAAGGTTTTGCCGGAATATTAGGGCTTGAACCTGATTTTTTTACGGATCCCCTTGACTTAGAAGAAAGAGCCCGATACGAGAGATTTGATGAAGCCCGAAGTATAATATTACATACTCCTGTAGTTAATGAAAGTGTTAAAGAAAATGATGCTATCTATATTACAATTCCATTAGGAATTATACTTTGTCAGAATAAGATAATTACGGTTAGTCCTATCGAAAACCCTGTAATTGAAAAATTTCAAGAATATAAAGTTAAGAATTTTGACCCATCTAATGAGAGGCAATTTATTTTGCAGATTATGGAGCAGAATGTGTTATATTTTTTGGAATTATTGAAAAAGCTGAATATCAGAAGATCCCTTATCGAGCAAGAATTATACAACTCAAGTAGATCAGAAGAATTAAAAAGTTTGTTGAGGATAGAAAAAAGCCTCGTGTATTTTGTTAATTCACTTAACGGGAATGAATTGCTTAAGATCAAAATGCGTCGTACTGATTTTCTGGGAATTAAAGACAATGAAGACCAGACTGAATGGTATGAAGATATAATAATCGATAATAATCAGGCTCGAGAGGTTGCGCAATTGTACACCAATATCTTAAATGGAACGATGGAGGCATACGCTGCAATAATTTCTAATAATCTTAATAAGTTTATTAATCGATTAACTGTTGTTACTGTAATATTAATGGTGCCAACATTGGTAGCGAGTTTTTTTGGAATGAATGTAAAGTTGCCTTTTGCCCTTCATGAATCCAATATATCTTTCTTCCTGATTCTAGTAATTTCAATTGGAATTAGTCTTGGGCTAGCCTGGTTCTTTAAGAGGAAGGAAATCTGGTAATTGATTGTGATTGAAAAAAGCTATGTATTGAGACGTAATATGAAATAACTTTTCATAAGTGTTAGAATCAGAAATTACGCAGTGTGTAGAAAAAGCATTTGAAAGTCTATTGTTGGCGCAATATTTATTGTTCAATTTTTAGAAATCTATTTTTGTGTTTTATTTACTTTGCAGAACACTTTAATTTATGAAAGAAGAATTTGCATTGCTGAAGAAAAAGTTGCAATCATATCGTAATGATAAGCATGCTGCCGGAATGTCTGCATATATGCGAAATCAATTTTTGTATTTTGGAATTCATTCACCCAAAAGAAAAGAAATTCAAACGGAATTCTTTGTTCCAAAATTGGTGACAGAGGCATCACAAATTAAAGAATTTATAAGTTTATGTTGGGCTGAAGATGAGAGAGAATGGAAATACGTCGCACTTGATTTTGGAAAGAAGTATCTGAAAAAAGATATGGAGAATTTGATTCTATATTTTGAATCATTGGTGACAGATCAATCCTGGTGGGATACTGTCGATTGTCTTGCTGCTAATTTGTTAGGTAAGCTCTTAATTGAAAAGCCCCAATTAAGATCTAAAAAACAAAGAGAATGGATCGAGTCTGATAATTTTTGGATACAAAGGACAGCCATAATTCTGCAACTCATGTATAAAGAGAAAACGGATTTTGAAATTCTAAAAGAATTAATCCTTCGTAGAGCGGGAAGCAAAGAATTTTTTATCCAGAAAGCAATAGGGTGGGCTCTTAGGCAATATTCTAAAACCAATTCAAAGGCTGTAATGAATTTTGTTAATAAAAATACTTTGGCACCACTCAGTCGCAAAGAAGCATTACGTCTTATAGTAAAGTGATTCAAAAAGTATCAGAGCAGGTGAAATAATATCAGGCTTTATTCAATCGAATATTTTTGATTTTGGATAATAAGAACCTATTCCTTTTAGTTCTGATTTTTTCTTGAACTCAGGTTATTTCGATTTCATGAATTCAATCAATAATAATTGTATAGAAGCAAAATGAGCTGAGGTCAAAAGCGTAAAGCCTTGATAAACAATAGATAAGATTCTATATGAATGGCAGCCAAATCGAATTTGATGTACTCGTGCTTCATTTTTCTTAGATTGAGAACTTTGAATCCAGAAGATTAGTAAGATTCTTAGCCTGAGAGCTAAGCGTTTATGAGTATTTTTTGGAACGCCTGAGAAGCGATGAGTTAATAAGATTTTGAGAAAGCATTAATTCTTTATTTTATATTTAAGTCAGTCAATCCTTGTAACAAATGCATTATAGCTAAATGTAATGTGTATAAAACTTTTGGCACTCTTCATAACTGATTCATGTTCTTGTACTTATTAAAGTTTTCCACAATATGTTAGTAAATTTTTAAGCATTTTCTTGACAGGAAACTTACCTTTGATAATAGATATTATAATAAGTTATAATATGTTTTTTATTCGTTAAAAATGCTAAGTTTATTAGCTTGTTGTTGATAATAAGTATTTTACATATTGTAATAAAAAATATATTAAATTTATTTATATATAATATTGAAGATGTTATAAATTTGTGACCTCTTCGCGAAAACCAAACCATTTACTGCATAATTATTCTTGAAATGAACCAAATTCTGGAACCTATTCTTGTCGAAAACCCAAACAGATTCGTACTTTTTCCAATACAACACAATGATATATGGGAGATTTATAAAACTTCCGAAGCTAATTTCTGGACAGCTGAGGAAATCGACCTTGTACCAGACCTTGTAGATTGGTCTGAAAAACTAAACGACAACGAGAGGCATTTCATTAAACACGTACTTGCTTTTTTTGCTGCCAGTGATGGAATTGTGAATGAAAACCTGGCAGAAAACATGCTACGCTCAGTTCAATACACAGAAGCGAAGTTCTTTTATGGATTTCAGATTATGATGGAAAATATTCATTCTGAGACGTATTCCTTATTAATTGATACTTATATCAAAGACAATAAGGAGAAAGATTTCTTATTTAACGCTATTGACAATCTTCCTTGTGTTAGAAAAAAAGCAGATTGGGCTCTTCGTTGGATCTCTCAGGGAAGTTTTGTTGAACAGTTACTGGCTTTTGCAGCAGTAGAAGGAATATTTTTCAGTGGATCATTCTGTTCCATTTTCTGGCTGAAGAAAAGAGGATTGATGCCCGGATTAAGTTTTTCAAATGAACTCATTTCAAGAGACGAGGGAATGCATTGTGATTTCGCCTGTCTCTTATATAATCAGCATATTGTAAATAAATTACCAAAAGACAAAGTAGAGCAATTAATCAGGGAAGCTGTAGAAATTGAAAAGGAGTTTGTTACCGATGCGATTCCAGTAGCATTAATTGGAATGAATGCTGAATTGATGTGTCAATACATTGAATTCATAGCGGATAGATTACTCGTTGCTCTTGGAAATAATAAAATATATAATAAAGACAATCCATTTGACTGGATGGATCTTATTAGTATACAAGGTAAAACCAATTTCTTTGAAAAGAAGGTGGGTGAATACCAAAAAGCAGGCGTAAACCAACCTGCTCAGGGGAAAATATTCACTCTGTCAGAAGAGTTTTAAACTCTGTTTGTAGTATTATTTAATTTTTTAACCTTCTAACTCAAAGTAAAAATGATGCAAGTTGTTAAACGTAATGGTAAGAATGAAAGTGTAAGTTTTGATAAGATTACAGCACGAATTAAAAAGTTGTGTTACGGTCTTGATTCAAATTTTGTTGATTCCATACACATATCTCAGAAAGTAATTCAAGGACTTTACAATAATGTAACAACATCTGACCTTGACAACTTAGCTGCAGAAACTGCAGCATCTTTGGCAGCCGTGCATCCGGACTATGCAATACTTGCTGCAAGAATCGCGGTTTCTAATCTACATAAAAATACCAATAAGTCGTTTTCCGAAACAATGGAAGCGCTCTACTATTATATTGATCCCCTTACCCAACAAAAGGCGGGTCTAATTGCTGATGAAACCATAGAGGTCATCCGTCAAAATTCCGATCAACTTGACTCAGCAATAATTTACGATCGCGACTATAGTTTTGATTATTTTGGATTCAAAACTCTGGAACGGTCATATTTGCTTCGAATGGATAAGAAAGTGGTTGAAAGACCACAGCATCTTCTAATGCGAACTGCAATTGGTATACATGGACAGAACATTAATGCAGCTATTGAGACGTATAATCTCATGTCCGAACGATGGTTCATACATGCTACTCCAACACTATTTAATGCAGGCACACCTAAGCCGCAACTTTCTTCATGCTTTTTATTAAGTATGACTGAAGATTCAATTCCTGGAATTTTTGAAACATTAAGTCGCTGTGCAAAAATATCTCAATCAGCAGGAGGTATCGGATTAAGTATTCACAATGTTCGTGCAAAAGGTTCTTACATTAAAGGAACAGGAGGAACAAGTAATGGTATTGTTCCAATGATGAGAGTTTTTAATGATACAGCACGTTATGTTGATCAGGGAGGCGGAAAAAGAAAAGGAGCATTTGCAATCTATCTTGAACCTTGGCATGCTGATATTGAAGATTTTCTGGAACTAAAAAAGAATCACGGAAAAGAAGAAATGCGGGCTCGCGATTTATTCTACGCAATGTGGATTTCGGATTTATTTATGGAAAGAGTTAAAGACGATGCAGAATGGTCTTTATTCTGTCCTAATGAAGCGCCTGGGCTTTGTGATTGTTATGGAGAAGAATTTGTTAAACTATACACTCGTTACGAGCAGGAAGGCAAGGCTAGAAAAAAGATTAAAGCACAAGAACTTTGGTTTGCAATATTAGAATCTCAGATAGAAACAGGTACACCTTACATTTTGTACAAAGATGCGGCCAATCAGAAATCGAATCAGAAAAACCTTGGAACGATTCGCTCATCCAATTTATGTACAGAAATTTTAGAGTATACTTCGCCTGATGAAGTTGCAGTATGCAACTTAGCTTCAATATCACTTCCTAAATACGTCATTAACGGCGTTTTTGATTTCAAAAAACTAGAAGAAGTAACTGCGGTTATTACAAAGAACCTCAATCGAATAATTGACGTAAATTATTATCCGATTCAAGAAGCTAAAAATTCAAACTTCAGACACAGACCTATTGGAATAGGAGTGCAGGGATTGGCAGATGCATTTATATTATTGAGAATGCCGTTTGACTCTGCTGAAGCAAGACAATTGAATAAAGAAATATTTGAAACAATATATTATGCTGCTGTAAAAGCATCCTGTGAAATTGCAAAGGAATTAGGTCCTTATGAAACGTTTAAAGGATCGCCTATGAGTGAAGGTATTATGCAATTTGATATGTGGAATGTAACTCCAACCAAAGGAAGATATGATTGGGATGCATTAAAGAAAGAAGTTATTCAGCATGGAATTAGAAATAGTTTATTATTGGCTCCAATGCCAACTGCTTCTACATCTCAGATATTAGGAAACAACGAATGTTTTGAACCATATACATCCAATTTCTATACCAGAAGAACATTGTCCGGGGAATACATGGTTATCAATAAGCATTTACTTGATGACTTGATAAAACTTGGTATGTGGAATAAAGAGATGAAAGAGAATCTTATGGCTCATAATGGTTCGATACAAAACATTCCTGATATTCCAACGGAACTAAAAGAATTGTATAAGACTGCATGGGAATTGTCTCAGAAAGCATTGATCGATATGAGTGCAGATCGCGGTGCATTTATCTGTCAATCTCAAAGTCTTAATCTTTTTATGGAAAATGCAACATTTGGAAAATTGTCTTCCATGCATTTTTACTCCTGGCAATCAGGATTGAAAACAGGAATGTATTATCTGCGTACTAAAGCAGCTGTAGATCCAATAAAGTTTACATTAGGTGATAAGCATCAAAGAAAGTTTGTCGATCATGTAACAACAGAAGAATTAATTGAGGTCATCCCAACGACCACCGTCAACCAAGCACAATCAGCATCCATCGCCAGTGAAATGTTACAAGCCGCTCCTGCAGAAATGCCAGAAGGTTGGACATGTACAATGGAAGATGGATGCGTTATGTGTGGAAGTTAAAGAAAATCGTAATCTGAATTTTGTTGAGGCTATAATTAAACTTTTAAGGATTCAATACTTGAATTGCTAATTACCTATAAAAGTTTGCTTTCCTTTTTTCCAGGAATGCAGTTACTCCTTCTTTAGCTTCATCAGTTACCATTGTCTTTCCAAAAAGTTCTGCCTCATATTGCATTCCATCTTGTTGTTTGTAATATGCATGAATTGCTTTTAAAGATTGTGCTACAGCATTAGGACCTTTCTTTGCAATTTTTTCAATAAGTGTGATTGCAGTTTCAACTTCTTTTCCGGCTTCACAGACTGAGTTGACCAATCCTAATTCAAGTGCTTGTTGAGCTGTAATCATATCTCCTGTAAGAATTAATTCAATGGACTTAGATTTGCCTACATAACGTGTTAGTCTTTGAGTGCCTCCATATCCAGGAATCAAGCCGAGATTCACTTCAGGTTGTCCAAACTTAGCATTTTCACCCGCGATTCTAATATGACAGGCCATAGCTAATTCACATCCGCCTCCAAGTGCAAAACCATTAACTGCAGCAATAACTGGAACTTCAAGATTTTCAAGATTATCAAATATTATTTGCCCTCTTCTTGACAAATGTTGCGCTTGGTCCGAACTTAAACTTAAAAACTCAGTAATGTCTGCACCCGCTACAAAAGCTTTGGAGCCTGAACCCGTAATAATTACTCCTTTGATGCTTTGACCAAGCTTAGAGATCTCATCAATTAGACTTTCAAGGTTATCAAATATATTTTTATTTAATGCGTTAAGTGCAGATTCTCTGTTAATTGTGATAAAAAAGATATTATTTTCAATTTTCTTTAGAACTTCCATATTATAAATTTCGGGCGCAAAGATGATAATTCCCCAACACTTAGCTTATGAAATTTAAGCGAAGATGTGAATAAAACAATTATGCAATTACGAACACTTTCGTGACTGATTCGTTACATTTGCGAACAATTATTAAAAATAAAAGATGAATAAATTTATTGGTTTAGTATTGGTATTGTTTTACACAACAGTTTCCGCACAAGATGGGGATTTGAATATGACAATAGTAGCAAAAGTTCCTGAAGCTACAGGAGGATCTGGAATTTGGCATTATTACGATCCGATTAAGAAGATCGAATATGCAGTTCTTGGAAGTAAAGCAGCTACAATAATATACAGTCTTGAAGACCCAACTAAACCAATCGAAAGATTTAGATTGCCAGGTGGTCAGACTATCTGGCGTGAAGTTTTTTCTTATGGAAAATTTGTTTATGCTGTAACAGATGTCAACGCTGATGATGGATTGGCAATAATAGACATGTCAAAGGCTCCAGATACAATTAAAGGAAGTTTTTGGAAACCTTCAGTAACTGCTGGAGGTAAAACTGAAATTCTAGGAAAATGCCATACCTTATTTATTGATGAGAAAGGAATTCTTAGTTTAAATGGATGTACGCCATGGTCTGGTACCTTGTTTTTTGACCTTAAGCCGGATCCAAAAAATCCTAAATTTATAGGCTCAACATTAAAGAGATATTGTCATGATAATTATGTCAGAAGAGATACTGTATATTCTTCTGAAATTAATGATGGCAAGCTTACTATGTATGATGCCAGAGATTATAAAAATGTCGTTGAAATTGCAAGTTTTAATACGCCTAACAACTTTAATCACAACTCCTGGTTATCCAATGATTCTAAATACATATTTACAACTGATGAAAGAGAAGATGCTTTCGTTGCATCGTATGATATTTCAGATCTAAAGAAAATAACGTTGTTGGATAAATACAAACCTAAGGATACTGAAAATACCGGAGTTATTCCACACAATACCAGATACCTAAATGGATACTTGATTACTTCATATTATACAGACGGTGTTAAGATCGTAGATGCCCATCGTCCCGATAATTTAATTGAAGTGGGTTCAATTGACACATATCTTGGTCAGGGAACAGGTTTTAATGGTTGTTGGGGTGTAAGCCCTTATTTACCCAGTGGTTTAATTATTGCTTCTAATATTCCGGACGGACTTTATGTCATTAAGCCAACGTATGTAAGAGCCTGTTATTTAGAAGGCCTTGTAACTGATACAATAACTGGATTTCCAATCTTAGATGCTCGTATTGTTGTTAAAGCGCTAAGAAAAAATTATGATTTTTCAAACATACAAGGAATTTATAAAACCGGATATGCAACTGCCGGAGAATATGAAGTGGAGTTTTCTCATCCTGATTATTTTCCAAAAACTGTTAAGGTTAGTTTGTTAAATGGTGAAGTTACAATAAAGGATGTGCAACTAATTTCTCGAAGACCAACTATTACGGCTAAAGTAATAGTTAAAGATAGTATAACTGGTTTAGTAATGAATAATGCTCATGTTAGAATCACGAATACAAATACTGATAAGTCTGCTAATACTATGGCTGATGGAGTAGCTTCGCTTTTTATTTTCCAGGATTCTATTCCATATGAAGTGGTAGTTGGAAAATGGGGGTACAGACATAAAAAAGTAATATTCCAATCAGATAAACAGTCAGGAAATATTGAAATATTAGTTAGGAAAGGATATCAAGATGATTTTATTTTTGATCAGGGATGGACAGTTTCATCAACTGCAAGTGCAGGTAAATGGGCGAAAGGGGAGCCTATTGGAAGTTTGTATAGATCAGAGCAATTTCAACCCGAGTTTGATATAGTAACTGACTTCGGAAATGAATGTTATGTTACAGGAAATACGGGAGGTGATCCTTCATTAGATGATGTGGATAACGGTGCAACAACACTAACATCTCCGGTTATGAAACTTTCAAATTATAAAGAACCAATATTAAGTTTTTATCACTGGTTTGTAAATGCAAGTGGACAGGGAGCGCCAAATGATAGAATGAACATTCGCCTATCCAATGGCAGTACAATAGTTTTCGTAAAGGAAATCACTAACAATAGTCCCAATTGGATTTTTAGTGAATTTATTAAAGTAAAAGACTTATTACCTTTGACAGATTCAATGAGATTAATTGTTGATATTGCCGATGATAATCCAGGTCATTTAGTCGATGGAGCATTTGATGGATTCTTGTTGGTAGATGCGATAATTAGTTATATAAATTCTAACAACAATGAGATAGCTATAAAAGCTTTTCCAAATTCATTTTCACATCAGACTCATGTTGCATATAAGACTAACGAAAATCAAAGTTACACATTAAAAATTCAAGTATCTGACCAGTACGGAAGGATAATTCAAGAAAAAAACCTAAATGAAAAAGAAGGTTTGATTTCTTTAGGAGAAGATTGGAATCAGGGTTTTTATGTGCTTAGAATTTTTGACCAATACCAAAGTAAAAGTATTACGTTGGTGAAGATTTAAAGAATTATCGTATTTGATAGTTTAATAAGCTCTTAGATAAATTTTATTCAGGTTAGAATCGATTTGTGACCATTCTTTACTGTTTAGAAGTTATTCCGGCTTTGTGTTGAAAATTTTATCAAATTTTCGAAATAATTTTTCTTCTCCCAGAAGTTCTTGGATGATTTCATCAACCCAATGTTGCTTGTTGGATGGGAAATACTGATAAAGGCTCCTAAGGTATATTCCGGGATTGTTGTAACATAACTCAAGAATTTCAATTGTCCATTTTTCTTTTGTAGTGTGTGGTAATTTTAATTTTTTAGCAGCAAGGCAGTTGTCACAGATATTGCAATGATGGGTTGATTTTTCGCCGAAATATTGTAATATAAATTTTTGTCTGCATTCATTTGTGTTAACATATTGAATCATTGATTCAATCTTGTGTTGAAGAATTTTTTTTCTTTGTTGAATCCATTTTTCGTCCAGTGTAATGTGATTGCTCCTTACACGATTATTAAGTATTAGAATTTGTGGCTTCTCTCGTTTCGGAATGTAATTGATAATTTCTTCATGATGTAGTTTAAGTAGAATTTTAACAACTTGTTCTTCCTGAAGTTGGCACTGAAATGCAATGTCCTTTTCTGAAATTGTTGTAGGAACAGATAGGATTCCTTCATATTGTCGCAACATAGCAATTATTACATTTTTACTTTGAGGGTCTCTTGTATATAAATTTTGAAGAGCTTCTTCATTTGCTGTAATAATAACTTTAGAAGGTATGTTAAATGCAGAATTACTTATCAGCCAACCTGATTGCGCTAATAATTGAATAGCTGCAATACAAATTTCACGATTTAACTTATACTGAAAACAAAATTTATCAATATCAAAATCCACGCTGGATTCCATAATTGAAGATTCGGCTACACCCAAAAAGTGACACAAACATTTATAGATGTACTGGACATAATCAATTCCCGGAAATGAGTTTTCAAATATTTTTTGCAGTCGCTTGATATCTCTTTCATTGTATAGTAAAAGACCATACGATTTTTGTCCACCTCTTCCGGCTCTTCCAACTTCCTGGTAATATTCCTCTAAACTAACAGGAAGTTCCGTGTGGATGACAATGTCTACATCCGGTTTGTCAATTCCCATACCGAAGGCTGTAGTACAAGAGATATATTGCACTTTATTCTCCATCCAATTCTTTTGAACTTTAGATCTCGAATCAGGAAGCATTCCTGCATGGTACGCCTCTACCTTTAAGCCATATGTTCTAAGTTGATCAGCATATTCTGAAGTTACTCTTCTATTTCTTGAATAAATGAGACCTGCGTTTTTAAATTTGAAAAGAACATTGCGAATCTGGTCAATTTTATTTTCTTCTTTTCTGACAGATAAGCTAAGATTGGATCGAGCCGATGATAGAGAAAAGGTTTGAGCATTTTTTAGTTCAAGATATTCAATTATTTCAGCTTTAACTTCTTCAGTCGCTGTTGCTGTAACTGCGAGAAATGTTATCGAAGAGTTTTTTCTAAAATTTTTTATTTCAAGATAGGAGGGACGAAAATCATGTCCCCATTGAGATATACAATGTGCTTCATCAACAGCAATGAAATCAATCTTTAATGATTGAAGTTGAGAAAGAAATTTTTCCTGAGAAAATCTTTCTGGTGAAACATATAAGATTTTTAGATTGCTGGCTCTGGCATTGTCAATGATCCTGTCAAGTTCATAGTTTTTTAATCCTGAATGTATGTAATCTGTGAAAATGTTTCTTTTTCTTAGATTTTCAACCTGATTTTGCATTAAAGCAATCAGGGGAGTAATTACGATTGTACAATTTGGTAAACATAAAGCGGGTACCTGATAACAGAGTGATTTTCCAGCGCCTGTAGGTAAAATGGCGATGGTGTCTTTTTTATCAAGAATGCTGGAAATTATTTCAAGTTGAGGAGACCTGAAGTTTTCAAATCCCCAAAAACGTTGCAAAATTTCTTGAGGATGACTGTGCATAAAATTTTTAAAACTTAAATTTTGGGCAATGTACGGATCCTTTTTTTAATCTCGTTAAATGTAATTTTTGTTTGGAGTAAATTCTATACTTAACACCCAGACTTAAGCTTTGAAACCAATCCTGATCTAAAGGGTTTCCTCTTTGGCTACCTGTTGCAGCATGAATTTTATTTCCTAATTCAGCAGCCATAACCCCATTTTGCTGATATAGTGTCTCATAGTTGACATAGTTAGAGGAAATGTCATCAAGATAGTCTGTGTTCGTCTTTCTAAAAAGAAGCTGCGTCTCGATAGAAAATTTTTCAGTTATTAAGAATTCAATGTTAGTGCCAAAATTTATAGCATTTGCCCAATTAGAATATTTAGAGGCATAACCTTTCATTCCCTGGCCTTCTGTTCCGAGTGATCTTAATTCAATTTGGGTCCCTTGATAATTTGCAATTGGATTGTAATTAAAAAGAGTGTAGCCTGCTAATAAATTAATGTTCAATCTTTTATAACGCTCCGTCAATAGATTTTTTAGATTTAAGTAACCAGAAATATCGATGCTGTGAATTCTACTGCTAAAGTTTAAATTTCTTTTCAACTGCCAATCCTGAATTCCCAGTTTATCATCCGCAAAAACTTTTAGAAATTCATAATTTGCTCGAAAAGTAAACAAGTGATCCATTTCGTAACTTAAATGAACTCCACATCCGGGGCTGGTTTGTTTGAGAATCGCCATATTATCAGCAGTTATATCACCACTATAATTAGAGCCTAGAATAGATGCACCAAGACTAATGCTTTGAGAATCAGCTACTAAGGGAAATAAAAGGGCACTGAATAGGAGGATTTTGTAGTTCATATTTTACATTTAAATGCTTAATATTCAATTAGTTGTACATTATAATTAGCAAATATATGATTTTTATGTAATATGAACTAAAATTTCGAACATATTATGATTATTTTTAATATAAATTTAAATTTAAGAAATAATTTAGAGTTGAATAATGCATTCCTGATGTAATTTTACGTTCCTTTTTCAGGTGAAATCAATCAGGAATATGCAACACATTACACGGAATATCATTTTAGGAATACTTTGCTTACAATTTTTAATACTAGCAAATTCTTTTACGTTACATTCTCAAGGAAACCAAATTCCACAAAACTGGTATCAGCTTGACAGCTATAAAGATGGATATAACGGAATCAGTCTTGATAATGCTTACGCAAAATTGAAGGATAAAAAAAGTAAAACAATTGTCGTTGCAGTTTTGGATTCTGGTGTAGATGCTGAACACGAAGATCTAGCTTCAGTGATGTGGGTGAATGCAGATGAAATTAAAGGCAATGGAAAAGACGATGATCACAATGGATATATAGATGATATACATGGATGGAATTTTATTGGAGGAAAGAATGGGAACATTTCATCAGATAGTTACGAAGTTACTCGACTTTATTCAAAGTTAAAGTATAAGTATTCTTCAGCAGATCCAGAGAAGTTGACAAAAGCCCAAAAGAAAGAATACGAGTTATTTTTGGAATGTAAAGAACAGGTCGAAGTCAGAAGAGAAGCTGCACAGGCCAATCTGGATGCAATACAATTTTCAGAAAAATTTGTAAAGGATGGAATTGAAATGTTGTCTGTTAAGCTAGGCGACAAGCCTTTGACAATGCAGAATGTTGAATTGATAGATGAAGGAGATTCCAAAAGCCTTTCTGCCGGAATTAATGTGGCCAAGGAGCTTTTAGAAGCAAATCCTGAACTACAGACCATTCAGGATTTGAAAAAAGCAATTTATGATGAATATGATGAAGCTAAGAAACAATATGGAAATGAAATGAATTTTGCATTTAATCCTGATTTAAATCAACGAGGTGAGATTGTCGGAGATAAATATGAAGATTTAAATGACAGGAATTATGGCAATTCTGACGTAGAAGGACCAGATGCATCGCATGGAACACACGTAGCGGGTTTAATCGCGGCAATTAGAAGTAACGGAAAGGGAATAGATGGAATAGCAGATAACGTACGAATAATGTCTGTTCGTTGTGTTCCAGATGGAGACGAAAGAGATAAGGATGTTGCAAATGCTATTCGTTATGCAGTTGATAATGGTGCAAGTATTATAAATATGAGTTTTGGAAAAGGTTTTTCTCCGGAAAAATCAATAGTAGACGAAGCTGTTAAATATGCAGCTTCAAAAGACGTGTTGTTAGTTCATGCAGCAGGAAATTCAGGTGATAATAATGATAAGCAAAATAATTTTCCCAATAAAAAGTATCACAAGAAGAAATTTCTTTCTTCTAATAAGGCTAAAAATTGGTTAGAGGTAGGAGCAAGTACTCCTTTTGAAAAAAACAAAAGCATCGCAGCCTTTTCCAATTATGGTAAAAAAAATGTTGATGTTTTTTCTCCGGGAGTTTTGATCTATTCTACAGTCCCAAATAATGAGTATAAGAATCTTCAGGGAACTTCAATGGCAAGTCCAATTGCTGCAGGAGTTGCTGCCTTATTAAGATCCTATTATCCTTCATTAACCGCTAAGCAAGTAAAAAAAATAATTATTAAGTCTGTTGTGACCTCTAATGATATGGTAGATTTACCAAAGTCAGATTCTCAAGTAAAACTTTCAGATATTAGTACAAGTGGAGGTGTCATTAATGCATCAAAGGCAATTGAACTTGCATCTAAAACAAAGGGTAAAAAGAGGCTGCCAAAATCATCAGTTTCTTCAAGTGATTCTTATCCGGTTAAAGTATTACCAAAAACCTAATTATTAAAAATATCTGGTTATTTCCTTTTTGGGAATAGAATTGAGAATATAACTGTTAGCTTGTTATTGTAAGCTATAGAGGCTTATTTACATGGATTCGAAATATCCCGAACGGATATTTTTTTTCACTTTATTCCAATCAAAATAACGTCCGTTCATAACGATATAAACACCTGGATCTAAAATTTGAACAAATGCGAGTGCAGAACCCAAATTAAAAAAGCCATCTGAAGAATTGCCAAATGCGTAAGGAATCATAGCACCCGTAAGAACAATCGTTTTATCAATTAAATTTTCCTTAGCCAAAGCTTCTGCGGTAATCG
Source organism: Saprospiraceae bacterium (assembly GCA_013140975.1). GTDB lineage: Bacteria > Bacteroidota > Bacteroidia > Chitinophagales > Saprospiraceae > Vicinibacter. The sequence continues at coordinate 6,329 of JABFRV010000065.1, read as the reverse complement.
TCATTGTATCTGTTCCATGAGTTACCAGAATATTTTTAGCCTTACACTTTTGACAATTATGGATAATTATTTCCCGATCCTCTTGAGTCATTTCAAGGCTGTCTACCATCATAAGTGTCTTAATGTCAATATCAAGAGAACATCTTCCGCGTTCCATCATTTCCGGAAGGTGGGTGTCTTTAAAATATAGTTGACCATTTACAAAATTGTATTCTTTATCAAAGGTTCCGCCAGTAATAAATATTTGAATCTGATCTTCCATTATTGCAAAAGTAAGTTATGAATTCATAAAGATTCAGACTTTTTCTATTCTTAAACGAAAGTATTTAAATCGTTATTCAGGTTGAATTAAGATAATTATAATAATCACGACTAATATCATATGAGTTAAAATTATAATATATTGACAATCAGAACATTAGGCTTGTGTTTTGTTATAAAGTTGATTATTTTTGCCAAGGTCGTGTGTAATACATATTATATTTATTTGGCATGTTTTTTGACTTAAAGCAGTATAAGGGTTTGTATTAACCAAAATATGATTATTTAAAGTATTAATTATCAATTAATTATGAAAAATAAATTACTACTCCTCGTTTTTGCATTTGTTCTTATTCATAATAATGGTATGAAAGCACAGTGTGCTTCTGGTACAGTTCGAATGAATTATTATCATGTTACCAGCGGTGCTGGAACATATGCTGATCCCGGCCTGGGAGATATAGAATATGGTTTTTGTCTAACATTAAACGGATTTTTTGAAAGGCAGACAAATTGGGCACATGGAATTTTTGTTGCCTGGAAAGATATTCCTCTCGGTGTTCAAATTTCACAGGGATTAACTGGCGAGCAAACAAGTCAACACGGTTCACGAGTGTGGACATGGATAGATTCATTAAGGGCAAGGCAATTAAATTTACCTGGAGTAGGATATTATGTTGATGATGGTGATAAAAATCCTAGAAACAATTATGGAGATAATGGATTGGGAACACCGAATGCTACTTTTCCAGGTTTGTCACCTTTTTGTTTTGTAGCGAATTATACATGTGGAGCTCCAACTTTATTCAGACCCTGGGTTACTGTCACAGGTGATGGCACTACAGGTGCATGGAAAAATCCATCCTGTTCCGGTGATGTAATAAAATCATCTTCCGGAGGTCCATTGAATGATGGAATTTTAGTTGTTTGTGGTTTAGTATTGCCCTTAAACCTGATTCGTTTCGATGGATATAACAAGAATGGAGTAAACTATATTCAATGGAAGGGAATTGCAGATAATGAATTCTCTCATTATGAACTTGAAAAAAGAAATAGTAACTCTACTGCTTTTTATAATGTACAAAACTTCAATTCTCCTATAGTTGCAAGTGAACATCAAGAGCATAGTATTCAATACATGGATTCACAAATTGATAATTCTATCAATTATTATAGATTAAAAATGGTTGAAAAGAATAATACATTCGTATATTCTAAAATCATTGCCATTGTAAATGCCTCAAAGAATAGTTTTCAAAATGCGGAGGTTTTTCCTAACCCTGCAGATGAAACAGTAAACATTGGGTTTCCTGATGCAAAAGCACTAACAGCGTATACTATAGAAATTTTAGATATTAGTGGAAAATCAATTCAAACTTCCACAGTCAATGTTAAAGGTTCTAATCAATTGCATATGTTGGATGTTGAAAAACTTGGTACCGGTGTATATTTTCTGAAATTGAACAAAGAAAATGAAGCAGGGAAAATGTATAAGTTTGTAAAGAAATAATTTAATAGCAAAATATTTTATATGCCTTTGTAATAATAATTGCAAAGGCATTTTTTATGAATTTTATTTTTGGAACTTCAAATTATTTATTGCCCATTAAACGAACATGTTCCTTCAGGAATTATTTTGTTGAAAATTATACGAACTTTAATTTCCTTAAATGGCTTTGTCTGCACAATAACTTGATGCAAAAGCATCTGGTTTGGCTTTGAATACAAATCCCATGGATAGAATATATCCCATTGCTTCTTTAAGAGCGCTATTGGATTTGAAATTAGGGTCAGAATTAATATCTGCATGTACTTCCAAGGAAATGTTATACTTCTCCAATAAATCACAAAGAGAGTATGCAACTTCGATAGATTTGGCGACTTCAGTAATCATTCTTTGGTTCAGGCTTAATTTGTTTTCTTCATTCGACGCACTAACATACATGAACCCACCGCGACCTTCACGGACAAAAACGATAACTGTTGCATATTCGATAATATTACCGCAAACACGAGAATCTGTTCCAATACAAAGTTTCAACTTGTAACCCATAGAGGTTTCTCTGATTATGGTTTCCTCTACCTTTTGAATGAGGTTAGATTCTATTGCTTGTCCACTAAAAGTTCTCCATTTCATACTATATTTGCGCTTTAATTTCTAGAATAAAAGCTTTCTGAAAATCAGGACCTTAGATCGGAGTTTGAAAGCCAAAGTTATAAAAAATTTATTAAAATTCACAAAGTTTTATGTACATTATTAAGCCAAGGTATTATTTAACATATTCTTTTCTTTTGTTTTGTCTGCTTTTGATTTCTTGTAAGAGCGGTAAAAGTTCTCATGATGGAAAAGTAAATCATCTTGTAAATGAAACTTCACCTTACTTACTTCAACACGCACACAATCCGGTAGATTGGTATCCCTGGAATGATGAGACTATGAAGATAGCAAAGGAGAAAAGAAAATTAATGATCATTAGTATTGGTTATTCATCTTGCCATTGGTGCCATGTAATGGAAAGAGAATCATTTAGTGATACAGCGGTGAGTCGGTTTATGAATCAATATTTTACTTCCGTTAAAGTTGATAGAGAAGAGCGGCCTGATGTAGATCAGGTTTATATGAGTGCATGCCAGATTGCCAATCAAAATGGAATGTGTGGATGGCCTTTAAATGTGTTGGCGATGTCAGATGGGCGACCGTTTTGGGTTGGGACGTATTTGTCAAAAAATGATTGGTTGAAATTATTGAATGAATTTATTGAATTATATAATGAAGATCCTAATGAGCTTGAGAAAATGGCTAATAATATCCATAATAATTTAGCAGTGGATTATTCAAGGTTTTCATCAGGTGTTGATACAGCAATAAATATGAGTCGATATGCTGAGCCTCTGAAAAAAGTGTTTGCATCTTTAGATTTAGAAAAGGGAGGAAAAAAAGGAGATATTAAGTTTCCTTTACCTTCTCTTCACAGATTGATTTTAGAGAATGCTGTTAATTTTCCATCTTCAGAAGCCAAGCAAAATGCATATTTAAATAAGACTTTACAGGCATGGATAAATTCAGGTATTCATGATCATTTGGAAGGCGGTTTTTCAAGATATTCAACGGATGCTGATTGGAAAGTTCCTCACTTTGAAAAAATGTTGTATGATAATGCGCAATTAATCAGTCTGTATTCAATGGCCTATCAGCAATATAAAAACGAAGAATATAAGAAGGTAGTCGAGAAAACAATTTCTTTTGTAATGAAGTATTTTTATAATAATGAAAATTACTTTTACTCTTCATTAGATGCAGAAACTGATGGAGAAGAAGGAAAATATTATGTCGTTTCTGAATTGGATGTAAATGCAGCATTGAAAAATGAGAATGAAAGAACTGTCTTTGTAAACACATATAATATTTCTTCTTCTGGTAATTGGGAAAAAGGAAAAAATGTATTACATAAAATCATTACTTCAGATCAGTACTCCAAAAAATTCAATATTCCTTTAGAAGAGTATAATAAACTGCTTCAATCCGCATCTCAAAAAGTGCTGGAATATAAGCAGCTAAGACGAAAGCCATCTACTGACGACAAGATGTTGACCTCCTGGAATGCTATGATGCTTCGTGCATTATCGGATGCCTTTGCTGCCACAGGAAATTCAGATTACAAAGATCAGGCAATAAAAACGGGTACTTTCATAAAATCAAAATTGATTCAACCTGATTCTTCAATATTTAGAACGTATAAGTCTGATAAAGCTTCTGTAAATGGATTTTTAGAAGATTATGCATTTACTGCGGACGCTTTTGTTCGGCTATACGAAATAACATTTGATGAAGAATATCTGAAAGTCGCAGGGAATCTTGTGAATTATACTATTCATCATTTTAGTGATAAAGACAATACATTTTTTTATTTTAATTCTGTAAAGGATAAGCAATTGATTGCCAGAAGTATTGATTTTGAAGATCAGGTTACGCCAAGTGCAAATTCAGTTCAAGCTGATGTATTGTATAGATTAGGCTTGTATTATTATAGCCAGAGTTATATAGATCGAAGTAAAAAAATGGTGAGCAATATATTGACTCATTTCGCAGCAAATAATTCTGAATATTATAGTAATTGGATCAGAGTTTTTGGCAGTATGGTTAAGCCGCCTTATGAGGTCGCTATCGTAGGGAAAGAGGCAGCTGATTTAAGAAACCAACTATTAAAGTACTATACTCCGCAAGCAATATTATTAGGTGGAGAGACAGAAGGAAGTTTAGAGCTTCTAAAAGATAAACTGCAAGAGGGAAATACATTTATATATGTTTGTCGAAACAAGGTATGTAAGATTCCGGTTCAAACTATCAAAGACGCCCTGCCATTGATGAAATAATGAGATATGGAATATTTCATCCTGGAAATCTCCTTGCTGTTACGAGGTTTAGTTTAGTAGTAATATTATTAATTACTATAATTGCCATTGGGATTTTACTTCGATCTTTAAAATTACTTAAGGCGAACTTGAGGCTCTATCTAAGAACTATGACTTGCAAGTTGATTTTGTTCATTCTGGGAATTAAATTGCATGTAACTGGTGTATTGGATTCAACTGACGGAACGCTTTATGTAATAAATCACAGAACGTTAATAGATCCAATCATTGCTCTTTCATTGATTCCTAAGGGCAACGTAGTAAGTAAAGCCGAAGTAAAAAATTATCCAGTGATTAATGTCGGAGCTGCATTGTCTGGAGTTATTTATATCGAAAGAACTGATAAATTGAGTCGCGAAAATGCGAAGAATGCAATTCAGAAAGCATTGGAAAATAATGTTTCTATCATAATTTTTCCTGAAGGTACAACTTCTTCGACACCAAAAATTAGTGAATATAAAAAAGGAGCTTTCGAAGGAGCAGTAAATGCCGGAAGTAAGATGCAGGCAATTGCATTAGAATTTATGCATCCTGAAAGAGATTTTTGGACAGAGCATAATTTGTTTATTCAATTTTGTAAAACGTTTTCTCAGTATAGAGTTTATGCAAAGCTTCATTTTTTTCCGGCTGAAAAATCAGCGAATGCCTTGAATTTGTGTAATAATGCACAAGTGCAAACACAGAAGCAATTGGATATCTTTCAAAAAAGTTGGAAGAATTATAAGCCTTTAGTACCTGTTTGAATAAAATCCAATGAAATAGAATTTACACAATGTCGCACATTTTTTGGGGTAAATTTCTCACCTGTAAAAACGTGGCCTAAATGTCCTTTACATTGCGAGCAGACTATTTCAGTTCGTCTTCCATCAGCATCCTGAATATATGAAATTGCACCTGGAATCTCATCATCGAAACTTGGCCATCCGCAACCGGAGTTAAATTTTGATTCTGAATTATAAAGAGAATTGTTGCATTGCCGGCATATATAAACACCCGGCTGATAATGTTTTTCGTATTTTCCTGTAAAAGGATATTCCGTTCCTTTAAAAATAATTACTTCCTTCTCTTCTTTGGTTAATTCATTAAGCTTCATGTCAGTAATATTTGTTAAGTATAATAAAGTAAACATGAAAAAGTTTACACTTTAAATAATTATTTGATGAGCTTATTTGAAACAATGACGAAGCACTAAATTGTAATAAAGTGGTTGCGGCCAAAAGTGCTAAGTGTATCTCTTGCAAATCGGTTTTAAAAAATTGATGAATAATGGTGAGTAAATTTTTTATCGTAGTAAGTTTGTGTGAATGCTTTTGAGTTTTTTTAGTTTTGGATTGATAACAATTTGGCAATACATTTGATCAGAATTTTTGTTGTAATAATTTTGATGATAATCTTCAGCCGGATAAAAAGTTTGTGCTTCAACAATTTCTGTAACGATTGGGTCATCCCATATTTTTTCTGCAATTTCAATTTTGGATTTTTCTGCAATTTCTTTTTGATCTAGACTTGTATAAAATATTGCTGATCGGTATTGAGTTCCTTTATCAGCGCCTTGTTGATTTAGAGTAGTGGGGTCGTGCGTTGTCCAGAAGACATGCAGTAAATCATAGAGTGATATGACTGACGCATCAAAAATAATCTCTATTGCTTCTGCG
>JABFRV010000177.1 GCA_013140975.1 Saprospiraceae bacterium | reverse complement strand
ATATGATGCGATTAGCATTGATGCGTCACATATTATACGACTGGAAATGATTGATCGGGAAAAAGCGGTGTTAATTGAAAATGGAATTAATGCTCTGAAGCTCTAAAGCTCAAATGCTCTAATATTATTTACAAGTAAGATATAAAAACAGAATCTTAAATCGCAATTGGCAAATTGAATATTCCAAGATAATAAAAAAACTACATAAAAAATTGAAAAAATAATTAATTCATATAATTAAACTAATACTTAATAAATCTTCCGAGACATCCTGAAATATCATTAAAGTACAAATTAACAAAATAAACGCCAGCAGGCAAATTGTCTAATGGATAAAAATTCGGACCGTATTTAAAAGATTTATTGATCACCGACATACCATGAACATCAAATATATTCAAAACACCTGATTGCATTTCAGAATTAAAAATATTTAACAATATTTTTTCTTCTGAATATAAAAATCGAAAATCAATATCACTCCATTTATACTTATCAGTGACTTGAGAAGCAGGGCATTCTGCTGAACGTACATTACTATTAAAATGTGGAGAATCCGGAAGTCCCCAAAAATTTCGGGATGGCAGCTCAATGGATTGCTTTCTAAAATCACAATCAGCACCTCTGCAATTCGGTCTATTAATAACACTCAAATATTTATGAGCCCCTAATCCTCCAACATAAATCCTACCATCAGGTCCAATCTTTCCGGAAAAATAACTAGCAAAATTCTCATTCATCGGGTCAAATTTAAATGAATCGATTATTATTCCTGATTGATTAATATCTGCACTCAATAAATCAAACTGTATAATGTGGCCAGAAGAAAATAAATAAAGCAGCTTTGAGTCTGGAGAAAAGCATATTCGGCCGTAATAATTATCTATGCCATACTTATCAATCTTCCGATAATTACTTAATTCTCCTGTTACATCATTAAAATTGAATACATAAATACCGTTTCCCGTCAAATAATGAGCGTAATACTTTCGATTTGGACTAAATTCAGAACTACCACTAATGTCATTCCTTCCAGTAAGGTCAGAACCAAAACACATTCTTCTTACAAAAGAAAAAGAATCACGATCCAACGATAACAATGAATAACAAGGCGTGCCATCCAATCGAGCCATAATCCACCAATTAGAAGAAGAATTCTTGTAACAGGCTGTAATCATCCCTGGCGTAATTGAATCTTTAAGCAATTCTACCCTCTCACCTAAAACCTCACCCCTAGAATCAAGAGAGAAATCCACAGACTGAACAAACAGTCGTCCATAATCCAATGCCTTCAGAGAATCTTGCTCTTCTGTTAAAAATCCTCCATCTACAAATATTAAATGATATTTATTACTATCCAAAGATGAAGGAATAATTATTGTAGATTGATCAAATGGATACTGTCCTCCTCCCCGATTACAATAACTAATAGTACCTGACTTATTTCGTAACTTATAAGACCCAATAAGTGTATCCAAACTCTCATTCAAGGCGAAGCAATTCTTAAAAACTAACTTCAACTTACCTTCTGCATCACATATAATTGAACCATCACCGTCAAGGCGCATTCGAGAACTAGAGGAATCGATTGAGACAATTCCAGTATCATTGAACCTTATTAAAGAAGCAGGATTGGTTAGATCTGAAATACCCAGAGCCCAGGTATAATCATACTTAACTTGTGCATGTACTTTTAATACGAGAAGTAAGATTGTACAATTAATGATGAATAATTTTTTGAACTGCTCCATTTTTAAACTTTATTAAATAAATACCCTTAGCAATGTTCATCTGCCTTATATTGCTCTCGTTCAAATTGGTACGACAATTAATTAAACGTCCTGTAAGATCATACAAGCAATCAAATCCTTCTTCACTTCTAATTTGTGAAGTATAATTTACTCCAGTTACTAATTGCTGAGCTCCACAATTAGATTTAAATGACTCTAAAGTAGAAGTTCTGTAACAAGGAGGAATTAAGAGGTTTGCCCAAGTAGGCAAAGCTCCATAATCTTTATGGCATAATTCGGAAATCTCAATTAGTTCATTTAATTTTTCTTCGGTCAAGGCATCACCTCGAAGCAACTTAAAGTAAATCTCAAAATAATCTTTCATAACAGTTTCAAAGTTGTTATCACCAGATAAAGCCGATAATTCATTCAACAAGTTGTTGATCTTCCCGACGACAAATACGTCTACATTATTCTGATTTAGTTTCACTTGAATAACTAGAGCATCAATAATGTCAGAATAATATTGAAGAATAGAGTCACTTGTTTCTACATTTAGATCAACTAAATTCATTATACTATCTATCATGGATAAATTTATAGAATTACCTATAACAGAGACATCAGTAATATTAAATACGTCTAAAGCTTGTGCCAAGAAATCTGAATATAATTGTATGTTTGTTGTATTATTAATCCCACTCACCCATGTATTTACACCCACAACAGAACTAAATTCTGAAGGATTATTAACAATTTGATTAAATAAGGAAAATTTCATCCGATACTTTTCTAATTCACTTAAAAAATTAAAAGAGCTTAATTGATTAATTATAATATCTGCATTAGAATTCTCTGCTGAACCAGCAAAACCGACAACAGGGCAATCAATATCTGTTGAAGCAGGAACATAAGTCCACCAAAGAATATTATTAATTGGATCAGCATACTCTGGATCTATCGAATAAGGATGCTTAGGATTATTCACAGTCAGAGTAGAACGAGGTTCAGTTACACTAAATAATGAAAATCTTGCCATTATATCAGGCTTACAATGCGCATTAGGTGCACCAGTAGGAGCTAAACCTGATTTTAAATGCCTATTCCCATGAAATTCTTGAGCACCGATCTGACCATCTTTTATCAAGAAAGGTTTACCATCCAAAGAAGTATTATTCACAAATAATGTATTATCACATGATCCTTCAAATACATATGCTCCTTCCGTAAAATCACTATGTTCAAAATAATTATCGCAAATATGAGAATTTTGGAAATTCACAACTCTAAGTCCCTGATAAAATCCAGCACCCCATAGTTCAAATGGATCCGTGAACCATAATGATAGAATTTTATTATTATAAAATCTATTAGAAACTCCACTTCCCCCTACTGACTTATTATCCACTAATTGAAAAATTGTAGCGCCATCGCCTCTATATAAATTGAAATCCTTACTAGCACTTTGCACCGTATTGCTATAAACCCAAAAGTTATTTCTTTGGCCTGCTGATATCAACGCGAAGGAAGCTGCATTTAAATAATGATTATTGTCATATATATGTATTCTTGAACTAGTGGTCATTGAAGGGTATGTAATATAAATACAACCTAAGCCTATATAATTAGTAGGATTAAGGGTCGTGTTATAAAGTGCATAATATTTATTATTTGATAAAAAGACACTTACCCCATCCTCAATGACAAAAGTATTACTATTATTTCCATCATTATATCCTAACCTTATAGCTTCACAATACTTAGTACAATTAGCTTTTAAAGTAAAGGTATTATTCTGAATCTTAATTACTGCACCGCTTCTTGCATTTTTATAATCTATAGCTCTATAAGTTGATTCTAATACACCAGAAAATTCAAATTCTGAAAAATTCACATTACTGCTAAACACATTTTTAATATGAATTCCTTTCCTGCAATTTTTAAAAAATAAAGAAGATCCGGTTAATATACTATTCTCAATATCAATCGCTACTTTTCGAATGTCGTCAAAATAAACTTTTCTTATTAACATTGTCCTTTCAGAACCTTCACACTTTATGCCATAATTGAGTCCAATAAAGTAATTAGAATAATTAGCGACACCTCCTCCTCTAAGGGCAAATCCTAGTGTATAATCTTTTACAAATATTCCAGCTTCGGTAATTTGATTAGTCGTGCCGCGTAAATAATTATTACAAATAAAGAAGTTATCTCTAAAAGTTTTCAATTCCAATGAATTAGTTGACCCTGCAACCGCAGAAAGAAATAATCCAAATCTATTCTTATTAAAAGTAGTGTTACTAATCCACATTTGAACACCACCACCTAACCTCTCGATAGCCTTCTCAGCATCTTCGACACGAGAATAATTTTTCATTTCTATTTTTGCACCTGCCTCTAATTTAATTCCTTCCCAAAGTAGCGTGCATGAAAATAAGTGACTATTGTCAATGGTAAGCTTTATTCCCGGCTTGATCGTAACTTTTACAGCTGGATCAAACATCAACTTACATCCTATAAAACTAAAATCTTTGTCTATATTAAGGTCTTTGATAAAATTGATATTAGAGTTTGTCCTTTGATTTCCACTAATTTCAGATATATTATCGATAGGGAGAATTGAGAATGAACCATTACATGGATTCATGCCGCCGTTATCATGAGGATTAATTACTACTGGGTAATCAACTTCAGAACAAGGATCAATAATTTCATTTTGAGACTTAACTATCATTGGATCAAAAAAGATAAATCCAATACTAACTAGATAGGGAATTAAATTATGAAAATTCCATTTAACACAATTTAAAATCCTCAGAGAGAGAGAGAGAGAGAGAGAGAGAGAGAGAGAGAGTATTAGTGTACTTAATTAGTTGCTTAACAGTTGATTTCATATTCAAAGTTTTTTTTATTATATAAATTCAATTAATTTATTGTTTCAGAATCCCTAAAAATACCCAATTTCAGCATTTTAAGATCTTGTCCAAAACTTAGTTGAAATTTGAGTAAAAAAAGGGGTTACGCCTTTTTATTGTAATTTTAGTTTGCAAATAAAAAAAATGAAAAAACGTAACCATGAATAAAGATAATCAAATTTCTAG
>JABFRV010000168.1 GCA_013140975.1 Saprospiraceae bacterium | reverse complement strand
TTAACAATACAAGATCAACAGGAATTATTGTCAATAGCTCTGGAGACCTCTTATAGGGGTTCATTAATAGCTAAAAATATTTTAATTAATTTTTATAATTATAATTTTGAGTCTCAGAATACTGTAACTGAAGATGTGAATTTTATTCTTGGAAAAAGATCAAGAAATGTAGATGAAATAAACTATATATCAATATATCCTACCAATTTTAAAGAAAAGTTTTCTATTATATTAGATAACAACTTTGGTAGTAATAATATAGAAATTATAGCCAGAGACATATTGGGTAGAAATATTGATTTAATTCATAATAATATTTCAACTAATCAAATTGAAGTTCGACCAGATTTAAATTTTACAGGGTTAATTATAGTAGAAGTATTTTTAAAGGGAAAACCTGTGAAGACGGTAAAAATGATAAAATCTAATTGTACTGAGTAAATGTTTAAATTTAGATTCATTTCAGCCATTTTATTTTTATTTTTTTGTGAATTATTAAGTCAATCTTTTGAAAAATTTTATTCGTTTGATAATATTGATATTTCATCTTTTGATTACAAGATTATCGAAAATGAGAATATAAGGATTATAGGAAGAGTAGGCTTTAATAATAAAGAATTCTTATTGCATGCTAGTTTAGACAAAAAAGGTGATTTAATTAATTATTGTATTCATAATGATGAATCCTTACCTCATTTTTTTCCTAGTAATATAATTACTAGTCAAGGTAAGTATTATACTATTACTAATCAACCATATATTTCTTCAACTTTAGTTTCAATGAATAGTGAAGATTGCAATTTTAATATTAATAAGGAAATTAGAAGTTATCATTCACCAAATAGCTTTTTTCTTGCAAATGATTTTTGCTTAGTTACAGATTCAACTTATGCTATTGCAATTGTTGATAATAAGGATAATGCCAACTTTGGTTATTCTACTCTTAGGATAGATTATAATAAATTGAATGGAGATACGATTTGGAGTCGAACTTTTAGGAAATTTGGTTTTTATCATACTGCAAATGAAATCAAATTCATTCATGATTCATTACTAGTTGTGGCCTCAAATATTTTTAAGCCAACTTATAATCCTAAAGACCCGATGTCTCTTTCTTCATACTTGTTATTTTATAGTATCACAGGTAAGTTAATAAAAGAACTAAGAGTTAATAATCATTACCCCATATTGAAAGATTTTGTAATAATAGATTCTTTTATATATTGCGCAGGTGTTGATACAATGGATTCTGAAAATGAATGGCATGCTGACGTGCCTGTAGTGTGGAAGATGGATTATAAAGGAAACATCATTTGGAGTAAAGACTTCTTTGGAAGGGATTTTATTATTAAGAATGGCTCTTTGATGCATTCAATTCTGTATGATAAAGAGAGAAATCTACTAGTTGTTGCTGGTTTAACTGCAAAAAGAAGCATTCTAAATTTAAATTATATTGAAAGACAACATTTAGTAGGTATTCTTTCGAAAGATGGTGAGATTAGAGATATTAGATATTTAAGCAAAGATACTAGTTACATTACAGATTATAGTTTTGATTTAGATATTGATAAGAATTCCATTTGGACAAGCGGAGCAAGATATAAAAATGATGGATCAAGTCAGCGTGAAACTCAAGCTTTTCTTATGAAGATCGATTGGAATGATCTCAACTGCAATTCAAACAAGTCAGATGATAAAATTGTAATATATCCAGAATATTACTTTAATCAAAACAATAATAAAATAGAATTTAAGTCTATTGCAAAAGAAAAATTTGAGATTAAACTCTACTCTATCTTGGGAGCAGAATTATTGTCCAAAGAGCTAAAATTATTAGAACAAATAGAATCGATCGACCTGAATTATTTGGCAGCTGGACCATATATTATTAGTTTGGGTAAATGCAATGCTTCGCACTCAATGCAGTCTAAGCTTATTTTTAAGAATTAGTTTTATTTTATTTCTTTTCCTATTCTTCGTACTTCCTTCACTAGATCAGCCAGCTTTTTAAACTCTGCATAAGAACGTAAATAATTACCGTACTCTATAGCCGGAGAACCATACAACTTAGAGTTAGGTTCAGGAACATTAGAGGCAATCCCACTCTGAGCTTGTATTCGAGCACCATCAGCAATGGTTATATGACCAACAATTCCAACCTGACCACCTATCTGACAATTGTTTCCAATTTTAGTTGATCCTGCTACACCTGACTGGGCTGCAATTACGGTGTTTTTGCCTATCTGAACATTATGTGCAATTTGGATTAAGTTGTCAAGTTTACTCCCTTGACCAATTATGGTTGATCCCATGCTTCCTCTATCGATGCATGTGTTTGCTCCAATTTCAACATTATCTTCAAGTATTACATTTCCAATCTGAGCAATTTTTTTATATGTTCCATCTTCAGTAGGTGCAAATCCGAATCCTTCACTTCCTATAACAACATTGTAATTTAAAAAACAGTTTTTCCCAATGACGCAATTCCGATGAACTCTAACTCCTGGGAGAAGAATGGACCCTTCACCAATTACAACATCTTCGTCAATAAAAACCTGTGAATGGATGATTACATTTTTTGCAATTTTTACTCCTTTATGAATTACGCTAAATGCTCCAATAGATACTTGTGAATCTATTTCTGTATCAGAGTTAACACTTGAAAGTGGATCAATCTTTGAACTTAATTTAGTTTTATTCTCAAATGCGGCTAAAAGTGTAGCAACCGTTTGATACACATCTTTAACTCTAATTAGAGCAGCATTTATAGGTTGTTTAAGTTTGAATTCTTCACTAACAAGAATGGCTGAAGCAGAAGTAGTATAGATATAATTTTCATATTTCGGGTTGGCAAAAAAGCAAATACTCCCTTCTCTGGCTTCTTCTATTTTTGAGGCTGTATGGAGCAATATATCAGGGCTTCCTTCTAATGTACCCTGAACCATTGCAGTTAGTTCACCCGTACTTATCTTCATAAATGCAAAGGTAAGGAAGTCAACTAAATTTATCGAATTGAATTAATTAATCACGAGTATTTTAAAATTTCTTAAAACCTTAATGTCCTGTTGCAAAACCCTGGTTATAAAAATATGAATTTCTTTTATGAATTATTTTTGGTCACTAAGACACTAAGACGTTCAGATTTCTTAGCGCCTTACAGTCTTAGTGACAAATTTCACCCTTGCTTGAATTTAAGAACAAGTAAAAATGTATTTGAACACTAAGCCACTAAGGCACTAAGGCGTTCAGATATCTTAGTGTCTTACAGTCTAAGTTACAAATTTCACCCTTGCTTGAATTTAAGAACAAGTAAAAATGTATTTAAACACTAAGCCACTAAGGCACTAAGGCGTTCAGATATCTTAGTGTCTTACAGTCTAAGTGACAAATTTCACCCTTGCTTGAATTTAAGAACAAGTAAAAATGTATTTGAACACTAAGCCACTAAGGCACTAAGACGTTCAGATTTCTTAGTACCTTACAGTCTTAGTGACAAATTTCACCCTTGCTTGAATTTAAGAACGAGTAAAAATGTATTTGAACACTAAGCCACTAAGGCACTAAGACGTTCAGATTTCTTAGTACCTTACAGTCTTAGTGACAAATTTCACCCTTGCTTGAATTTAAGAACAAGTAAAAATGTATTTGAACACTAAGCCACTAAGGCACTAAGACGTTCAGATTTCTTAGTACCTTACAGTCTTAGTGACAAATTTCACCCTTGCTTGAATTTAAGAACAAGTAAAAATGTATTTGAACACTAAGCCACTAAGGCACTAAGACGTTCAGATTTCTTAGTACCTTACAGTCTTAGTGACAAATTTCACCCTTGCTTGAATTTAAGAACAAGTAAAAATGTATTTGAACACTAAGCCACTAAGCCACTAAGGCACTAAGGCGTTCAGATATCTTAGTGTCTTACAGTCTAAGTGACAAATTTCACCCTTGCTTGAACTTAAGAACAAGTAAAAATGTATTTGAACACTAAGCCACTAAGGCGTTCAGATATCTTAGTGTCTTACAGTCTAAGTGACAAATTTCTCCTTTCTTGAATTTAATTACAAATAAAAATGTATTTGAACACCAAACCACTAAGGCGTTCAGAATTCATATTGTTTTACAGTTTTGGTGATCAATTGAATTAAAGTTAAGTAATTGTAATAAAAAATAACGCAATAAATTTAATGCCTTTCAAATGAATTATGAAGATTAATCAATCAGGTAAATGTCTAAATATCTCATTCACAAGATGCTTAGTTCCTTTTATTAGTTGGTCTGAATTAAAATTAATTAAAATCCCTTTCGGCTTATTTAATAACTTCATATATGTTAATACTTGGGCGCTGTGAACAGGTAAAATATGTTCGACTGACTTAATCTCTATAATAACAAGTTGATTAACCATAAGATCCAAACGGAAATCAGTATTAAGTTCAAGGCCTTTGTAATATACTGGAACATTCATATTGGAATTAACCTTAAATCCATTTAAAACCAGCTCATGTTTCAAACATTTATGATAAACACTCTCCAGTAATCCGGGTCCTAAGTGTCTATGCACTTCAATTGCCAAACTCATGATATCAAAAACTAATTGTGTAATATAAGATTTAGTCAAATTGGTTGTTCTCACGTTATTCATGTTTAGGTGTTATAAATGAAGACCAAAAATAAGACATTTCTATGAACATATATCTCAGGAATTTGGAAAAATCGTAGAAACTTTTTTTAATTTTTATACGAATAATATAAAGTCAAGCTTAATTGAGGACATAATTTTGTCTCGATATTTATTTTTAACATTAAATTATTAGAACATGAAAACAGAAATGGCAACGCCTAAATTTCACAAATTTGAAGACATTATTGCCTGGCAAAAAGCACAAGATTTAGCAGTAATTATTTACCAATTATTTGGCAAGTGCAAAGATTACGAATTTAAAGATGAGATTTGCAAAACATCTGTGTCTATATCAAGTCTGATTGCAGATGGACATGGACAAAAAAATCAAAAGGAATTCTTGCAAACTCTAAATACAGCTTCGGGGGCATGTAGTCGATTGGAATCCCTTCTACATCTAGCATTTAAGATCCAGTATCTTGATGAACAGACAAGTAATCAGGTTCTTCAGTCCTGTAATGATCTCTCAAAAATTTTGTTCGGACTAAAAAAATCAATTAAGAACAAGATGCAAGCACAAACTGAGGAAACTGTGTAATATTCTTTCTCAAAGTGTGTTATGCTAATATCTCAAGATTGCATCAAGAAAGTTGACTTAAATGCAATCTTGGGATTTTTTCATTAATTTTTTTTTAGAGAAAGAAACTATTGCTTAAAAAAGAAAACCCCGATACTTTAGTATCAGGGTTTTTAGATTAAATTAATTAAATCATTATTTAGTAAAAATGAAATCTTTAGCGGCTTTTCCATGACAGCTTTTGCAAGCGCCACCAAGTAGAGATTCCCCTCCCCTTAATAAATTGCCATTTTGATCTTTTGCAATTTTTCCTTCTGGTGTTAGCATGAAATATTCCCAGTCATTTCCAGAGGCATCAAAATTATTTCCTCTTTTTACCATTGCTGTAATTTCATTAAGAGTTCCTGCTGTATTTGTTGAATGTTTTACAATTACAGCTCCTATTGGATATTTTCCATTGACGGGTGCAACATTGTCTTTGAAATATATCTTACGCTGTGCAGTTGCGTCATTGCCTCCATGTGCAGGACCCAAAGATGGGTCAGCTCCAAATCTTGTAGTATGCAACTGAAAACTGCTAAAATTAGCGAATGTTTCGTCAGTGGCAATAAGCTCAGTTAAACCTTGATCATCATCATCACCCGAACAAGAAACAATTACAACCTGGACGGAAAAAATCATCAGGAAAAAATAAATAAGTGTTGTTTTTTTCATTTTAGATTCAATTTAATTTTAAAATTAATTTCACAATCTTTAGTGGGTATTTCGTAAAGATCCTGACAAGAATTTCAAAAGTATTTTTTAACTTAGTTAACTATCTAATAAATAGATAATTATATATTAAAATATTTATTTATATTATAAATTAACTGAGCTTTGTCCAATTCCTTTCCGTTGTAATCGGATATTCCGTTGTTGTGAATTTCAAAATATTTTTGAATCGCAGTATTGATTAATATGCTGTGTTTTTTGTACAAAGTGCAATTCTTACATTTATTTAAATGTAAAGAAAGTAATAATCGATCGATTATAGAAATCCTTTCTTTTTGGACTCCTTTTTCAATTAAAGGAGCAGCCTCGCTGCATTCTAGTAGATTCATCTTATGAAAAGGCTTTTATTCAAATTTAATTCTAGGCATGCTCGGATTTGTTTTTTAGATCGTAGTAAAAGCTGCCAGTAGTTAGTATCTGTAATGCTTAATTCCTTACAAATTTCAATGGCTTTTTTTTCTAATAAATATTTAGAAAGTAAGGCTATTCGCCATTTTTCAGGAAGTTTATCGATGCATAATTCCAGTATTTTAATAAAATCAGGAGTATCTAAAAGTTCGGTATGATCTTGCCAATGAAATTCAGCTATTTTTGGAATTGTATATTCATCAGATTCTGAATTCATATTTAATTTTTGAATCGCTTTATAATGCTCCAGTATTTTGATTTTTAAAATACCGAATAGCCAGGTTTTTAAACTGGATTCAGATCTAAATTGGTCAACATTTGTCCAGGCAACGATGAAAACATCCTGTACAATGTCTTGGCAAGTTTCAATATTTTTAATAAATCTTTTAGAATAATTAAATAGTGATTCTGAATATTCATTAATCCACGATTCAAGAAGTTGATTTTTAGTAAGTAATTGCTTTTCTTCCATTAAAAAAGGGCTTGTATTTCGAACCGCCATTAATAACGATTGGTTATCTATTATGTATGCGATACTATGAAATAAAAGAAATGAGTAAATAGGTGAATTGGCAGTTTTCATAGAAAGATTAGCCGAATTTCACGCAATCGACTATTTTAGTTATTTTTGCCAAGTATCATGAAAAAGCAAGTTAAAGCAAAGCCCAGCGATGAGGTAAAAAAGCCACCCATTAGACCTGTTTTAAGTTCAAATACAAGTTCTAGGCTTCCTTGGGTGCCAATTTTGGTTGTTCTAGCCTTGACCTTTATTGTCTTCAGTCCAACTCTCAAAAATGGCTTTGTGAATTGGGACGATGACAGGAATGTATATGAAAATAAGACCTTGGAAGGCCCACTTTCTTCCAAACAGATAAAAAATGTATTTACAACACCGGTAATAGGCAATTATAATCCACTTGCAATCGCAAGTTTTGCTATAGAAAAGCATTATTTCAAAGGATTCAATCCTCAAAAAATGCATTGGACGAATTTGCTATTGCATTTATTCTGCACTTTCATGGTTTATAAGATTTTTGGGAGACTAGGTTTGAATGTGCTTTTTGCGGCTCTTGGGGCTTTGTTATTTGGTATTCATCCATTGCGTGTTGAATCCGTTGCTTGGATAACTGAGCGAAAAGACGTTTTATTTGCTTCTTTCTTTTTGCCTGCATTGTATTTATATATTAAAAATTTAGAGTCGCATAGTTTTATGCGAAGCGTAATTATTTTTATTTTATTTATGATTGGGCTTTTTGCTAAAATTCAAATGGTAGCTCTTCCACTGACTTTTTTAGCAATCGATTATTGGAAGGACAGGAAATTGGGTCTTAAACTTGTATTTGAAAAAATTCATTTCTTTTTAGGTGCGATAGCTTTTGGATTAATAGGACTTTATTACTTAAAGCAAGAAGGATCATTAGATACAAATCAAGTTCACGAAGGAATCGTAAGATTATTTATTGGATCATATAGTTTAATAACATATCTCATTAAATGGTTATTTCCTTATATGACATTGCCTTTGTATCCATATCCTGAAAAAATATCTATCTGGCATTATCTTTCTATTATTCCATTTCTTGCATTGTTTGTCGGATTATATATTGCTTATAAGAAAAATATGAAGCCATTAATTTTCGGTTTTGCATTTTTCTTTTTTAATATCGTTTTTTTGTTACAGATATTAGGGGCAGGACAGGGTTATCTTGCTGATCGATTTACATATATTGCTTACATAGGATTGTTTTTTATTTTTTGCTATTATATTCAAGAATGGGTGAATGCACATCAGGAAAGCAAGATGGCGGTTTTTGGTTCCGTCGGTGTGTATATGATTTTCCTTGCTTACTTAAGTTATAAGCAATGCTTCTTTTGGAAAGATTCCGGTACTCTATGGACCCGCGTTATTGAGTATTACGACAATACTCCCTTGCCTTTTAATAACAGAGCAAATTATTATAGAGATGCAAAGATGTATGATAGAGCAATGGCAGATTATGATCGCGCAATTCAATTGAAAGCTGATCATCCCACATATAACAGTAGAGCTAAAATGTATTTTGAAAAAAATCAAGATGATAAAGCACTCGCAGATTATAATATTGCGATTCAAAAAAAGCCGACTGCTGAGTACTTTGTCAATAGGGGAGCAGCTTACGCTAAATTGGGAAGATTAGATGAGGCGATTCTGGATTTTAATAAAGGCCTATCAATGGATCCGTCCTGGAAAGTAGGGTACTTGAACAGAAGTATAATGCATCAACAAAAAGGAAATTTTCAAGGAGCATTAGATGATATAAATTCGTATTTGAAATTTGACCCTTATAACCCTGAAATTTGGTATGAAGGAGGAAGATGTTCACGTGCTGTGAATCAAGTTGCAGAATCAATTCGATATTATAATGAAGCAATTCGGCTAAATCCTAAATTTGGTATTGCATATCTAGAAAGAGGAAGAACAAATCAACAATTAGGAAATGTAGCCGCCGCAAATGCGGATCTTCAGAAAGCCAGAGAATTAGGTGAAAAAGTTGAACCTCTAAATAATATACCTGTAAAGTAATGCTTGCTTCACTTTATATTAAGAATTATGCAATTATTGATTCCCTTGAAGTGGATTGGTCAAATGGTATGACTGTAATAACTGGAGAAACAGGTGCTGGTAAATCAATAATGATAGGAGCAATTCAATTTGTACTTGGTGCTCGCGCGGATTCTAAGGTGCTGAGAGATTCCGAGCAGAAATGTATTGTAGAAGTTAAATTTACAGAATTAAAAGACCATCAAAATATTCTGAAAACGTTTGATTTTCTCGATCCGACAGATGAAATAATAATTCGAAGAGAAATACTTACAAATGGCAAATCCAGAAGTTTTATAAATGATTCTCCTGCTTCTGTAGCGGACTTGCATTCCTTGTCACCATTACTTATTGCTATTCATCAGCAATTTGATCATCTTGACATTCTTGAAGAATCAGTTCAGTTTAATATTGTTGATAGCTATTCTGAATCACAATCGGAATTAGACAAGTATAAATTATCTTATAAGAGATATAAAGAATTATTAAAGGAAAAAATTCAACTTGAACAAGAGCATAAAAAATCCTCGGAAGAAAAAGATTATCTTGACTTTCAATACTCAGAATTACAACAAGCTCAACTAAAAGAAAATGAATACAAAAATATTGAAGAGGAATTAACAATTTCATCGAAGTCTGAAGAATTAGTTCAGAATTTACAAGCTGTTTCGAGTTTATTTCAAAGTGAAAAAGGAGTGTTGGAATTGATTCATGAAATATCAAAATTATTAAGGCCTTTACAGGTAATTCCTTCAATTCAGGAATGCAGTAATCGAGTTCAAGCACTCCATTCAGAAGTTAAGGATATCGCAAATGAATTGGATAGGATTTCTGATAATTCTGAATTTGATCCTGTAAAAATTAAAACATTACAAGAGAGATTTGATCTATTGACAAGGTTGCTCAAAAAGCATAGAGTTCAAGCAGATCATGAATTAATTGAATTACGGGATTCATTAGAACAAAAAGTAAAAATTTATTCTAACCTTGATGAATTAATAAGTAATAAAGAGAAAGAAATTGAAAAAGTTTTATCTTCTCTAAGGTCTCAAGCCAAAAAGTTATCTGACATCAGAATTCAAAAATCCAAAAAGCTCCCGGGAGAAATTGTAAAAATGCTACAAGCTTTAGGAATGGAATTTGCCCAATTGAATATTCAGATTCAAGAAATGGGAGATTTAAATGAGAACGGAATGAATAAAATCGAATTTTTATTTTCCGCAAATAAAGGATCTTCTCTAAAGGTACTTAAGAATCAGGCTTCTGGAGGGGAATTGTCAAGATTGAATCTGGTGCTGAAATCGATCATGAGTAGAAAAATGAAATTACCTACTTTGATTTTTGATGAAATTGATACTGGAGTTTCAGGTCAGGTGGCTTTGCAAATGGGAAATATATTACGAGAAATAGGAAACGATACCCAATTAATTTGTATCACTCATTCTCCACAGGTCGCATCAAGAGCCAATCAACATTATTATGTTTTTAAAGATACAAGTGCAAAGCAAACAAATACGAAATTTAAGAAGTTAGATAAGCAAGATAGAAATATTGAATTAGCAAAGATGCTTAGTGGTGATCCACCAAGCGCCGCAGCAATAAAAAATGCGAATGAATTAATCAATTCAGCAAATTAATTAAATAAAATTATATGTCATCAAATTTACTTAAGGGAAAGCGGGGAATAATTTTTGGAGCACTGGATGAGCAATCTATAGCCTGGCATGTTGCAGAAAAATGTGTTGCGCATGGCGCGTCAATAACATTGACTAATGCTCCGGTTGCAATGCGATTTGGAAAAATATTTGACCTGGGAAAATCATTGAATGCTGAAGTAATACCTGCTGATGCGACTCTGCTAGAGGACCTTGAGAATTTATTGACAAAATCAATGGAAGCTACCGGTGGAAAGATTGATTTTATACTTCATAGTATTGGAATGTCATTAAATGTAAGAAAAGGAAAATCGTACACAGATCTTAATTACGACTTTATGCAAAAGACATTTGATATTTCCAGTATTTCTTTTCATAAATTAATGCAATCGGCAATGAAGTTGGATGCAGTGAATGACGGCGGATCAATTCTTGCGTTGACCTATATTGCAGCACAAAGAATTTTCCCGGATTATAGTGAGATGGCAGAAGCAAAAGCACTATTAGAATCTTTTGCAAGAAGTTTTGGATATCATTATGGTGTATCGAAGAAAGTTAGGGTGAATACCATTTCGCAATCTCCAACCATGACAACTGCAGGATCCGGAATAAAAGGCTTTAAGGAATTTTTTGATTATGCCGATAAGATGAGTCCGTTGGGCAATGCTAGCGCGGATGCTTGTGCAGATTATTGTGTAGCAATGTTTTCAGATCTCACACGTTCTGTAACTATGCAGAATTTATTCCATGATGGAGGATTTTCTTCTATGGGTATGAGCCCTGCCTTGATTAATAGTTAAAAAATAGAAATCAAGAATCATTAATAGCGTAATAAATAGGATGAAAAAGATATTGAATTGGAATGATAGATTTTATGTTGGTTGCTTAATTGTATTTTTTAGCAATATTTTCTACGTAAATGCCCAGGTACCACAATTAAAATTATTGGGTCGGTGGAATGATCCGACTATAATTGGATCAGCGCAATACAATAATGCATATAATGAAGCCTATGGATTCACTGTTAATAATCGTGAATACGGGATAATTGGGTCTACATATGGATGGCATATAATTGATGTTACGGAGCCTAAAAAGCCATTTGAAAGAATGAGAATAAAAGGTGGAACATCCAATGAGTCGGTTATACACAGAGACTTCCGTTATCACAAGTGTCATATTTATGCTGTATGCGATGAAGGTTCAGCAAGTACATTGCAAATTTTAGATGTTAGTCAATTGCCTGATACAGCCTTTCTGGTGTATGATAAAAAAGAACTGTTTTACAGGTCCCATAATATTTATGTTGATGAGAATAAATCAAGATTGTATACAAGTGCAGAAAAAAACGATCAGGGATTTTATGCTCTTGGACTGTATGACATTTCAAATCCTAGCAAACCCGTATTGATTGATCATTACAATAAGTTTGGTAATATAATTGCCAATCATGTTCATGATTGCTTCGTAAGAAATGATACAGCGTACTTAAATTGCGGTAATGATGGATTTGCAATAATGGATTTTTCTGATGTGAAAAACCCAAAACCACTTTATACTCTGAAGCCTAACGAATATCAATTTTCAGGATATAATCATAGTGGATGGTTGACACCGGATGGAAAGACCTATGTAATGGCGGATGAGAATCATGGTTCGCCTCTGAAAGTTTTCGATCTTTCCAATTGGAGTAACATAAAAATCGTTTCGCATCTGTGGGCAAACTCCGACACTTCTAAGTGTATACCGCACAACCCATTATTGTCATGTAAATATGCGTATATTGCATATTACTATAATGGTCTTCAGGTTTTCAATATTGAGGATAAGAATAAGCCAACACTAATTGGTTATTATCCCACCTCTACAGAATTTAATGATCTTAGTTATGAAGGAGCGTGGGGAGTATATCCTTTCTTGCCTTCGGGTAATCTCATTGTCGCTGACATGCAAAAGGGTATGTTTATAGTTGAAGGACCGGAAAAAGTATGCAACCCCGTTAACCAATGTGGAATTAGCTCAAATCGCAATGAGAAGATTAATGTTACTCAAGTATTTCCAGTTCCTTTTCATTCTTCTTTGAACATAAAGAACCTAGCGAAAATTCGAAGTATCGAAGTTTATTCTTCAATAGGAAGTTTAATTTATAATAATACTTTAGATACTCAGGATGAGATAGAAGTAAATACTTCAGATTGGAAAGAAGGAGTTTATATTTTAAGGTTGATAACGAAAGGAGGGGAACTACTATCGGAAAAAATCATACGCCTTTAATGATTGAATTTATTAGACCAGTAAATAGAGTATTTTTTATACTTATTTTACTGTGTGGAATTGAAGTTGGGAATTCACAGAACACAGATAGTTTGAAGTTAATTGAATCTCGGAGAAAAGATTCATTAAATTCATTGCCATTGATTGTTCATAAAATTGAATCTAACTTAGCGACAAGTTTGCATGATACAACTAATTATGTGATTCAACAAAAGTCCTTTTTTGGTTTATCTACACTTCATAATTATGGATCTCCGGTAAATTATTTAAGAGAATTTAAAGAGCCAGTTAAAGGATTTGATTTTGGTTATAATATTCATGAATTTATGACCCGGGATATTGAATTCACTCCATCATATTATTCCAATAAAACGTATGCAGAATTAATGGTTTCAGAAGCGGTTTTTTTTGCAAATTCTCAGAATAGTTTGATTGATAATCTGAATGCAAGAGTTTTCTTGGTTAAAAATTTTGCTAAGGGAATATATTTGAATCTAGAATATGATAGAATAAATCAAAAGGGAATTTATGCTCATACCAGGAATCTATTAACCAGGCTTAATGCGAAAATTTTATACTCTAATGATAAATCTCGTTGGTCTGGAGAAATAGCGTACTTGAATCAATTTGATAATATTCAGCATTCAGGCGGGATACCGGATGACAATTTTTTAAAGGATGAGAATTACAATTTGAGAGAAACGGTTCCTGTCAGAAATTCTAGTGCATTTACAAGAATAGTCGGGGATGAGCTGTCAGGCAAGCTAAGATACCGTCTAAGTCCTGACACCGCTAATTGGACGCATATAGTGGAAGCTGGTGTCGGATATAAAGAGTATTCCAATTCGTATAAAGATGATACAAAGCATGATTCAATAAATTTGTTATACGGAATTCCGTTTTCTTTTTTCAGAGATAGTGTTTATAGAGATTATTATCATAACATTGTTCCTGGTAATCTAACACTGTTTAGTAGTAAAAAAGATAAATGGAAAATTAGCTTGAGTAATCATTTTTATCAGGTTAGCCTTGTTCAGGATAAATTTTATCGTACAAAACTTTATGTTCTGGATAATTCTTTAAATATTCAATTTTTAGGCTTTCAAAAACAGGTTCTTGAGTTTAATTCATCCCGGAAAAAGCAATTTGAATTTGTTGGAAGTAATTTCGTTTTTAACTATTCCAATTCTATATTAAAGAAATACAAGTTTCATGCAGCCGGTAGTTACGCTTCTGTAATTCCAGGTTGGATGTATAATCGTTATACAGTAAATAATGCCTTAATTAGGAATACGCCATTGTCCAATGTGCAGCATTTGGGAGTAAGTTTTTCGGTAAGTTCTCCTTTAAAATTTTTTCCACAAATAAGTTTAGATATTCGAAATCTGAAAAATATATTTTATATTAATAGCGCACAAGAATTAGTTCAGGAGAATAAGAATGTCAGAAATATAATGTTTGAAATTATTGAAGACTTTTCATTTGGTGTTTTCGGAATTTACAATAGAGTACAAGCCAAATATTATTCACCCGATCCTGCCGGATGGACTGCATACTATGGAAGGCATGAAGTGTATTTTAAAGGAAAATTATTTGGATCGAAAACGAGTCCACGAATTTCTGTCTTTGCCGATTGGATTTTTGCTCAAAACATTAACGGTTACCACACACTTTATGGAATGTATTATCCGATTGCTGAAAATAAGAATGTAATAGGACCTTTTGTAGGTATAGATTTAAAAGCACAAATTGCAGATCTTAATGTTCATTTAGAATTTGCAAATCTGGATTCGTTCTGGAATAAGGCCAGACCATCAGTGATACAAGGGTATCCATGGCATGATTTCAATTTAAGATTAGTATTGTTATGGAGGTTTGAAGACTAATCATTAGCTTAATTTAAAAACCTAATTTTATATTACAACCAAAAGAATAGAAAATAGTATTATAATTTAATCACTTGTACTATAAAGATCCCGACCCCAAATCTTTCTAAGCCCTATGCTAATAGTATATGAATTTACACCTTGAATGTAAGTGTAAAACCTCGATCCAATGAATTCGATCTCATAATTATTCAAAAAGAAATGTTTGAAACCTAATCCTAAATTCGCATAGGGGTCGTAATTGCTTTCTACTTGATCTTGAAAAGACCATCGGGGAGTGTATTGACAAAGGAAGTAAATATGGTTCCTTTGGTTAATAGAATATCCAGGTAAAACAGTTGTAGGAATTGAAGCATAGGAAAAATATGAACTCAGTCCTAAAATTGTGCCTGATGTAATGTTGTCAGCTCTGATACCCGATTCTGCAAATAATTGGAATTTATTTCTATAGTAGGAATAAAAAACCTGAGAATGAAGAGACCAGCCATCCCAATCAATATATGCTTTTTGACTGTTTCCGGATAAATTATTTCCGATTGGAAATCCTATCTGATGTTGAAAGGTGAATTGAATATTCTTTATTGTAATCGGATGTCTGATTATTAGTTCACTTCCAGTTATTGCTAGCCTTGAAAATGAAATATCAGAAAGATAATGTTCTTTAATTTTTAGAAAATCTCCGACAGTTGGATGAGTACTTCTAAATACTTTTCTTAATCTAGGGCGGACACCTATATTCAATTTGGAATTGATCCCATAGATAAAGGTGCTTGATAGAGTATTATAAAATGTATGTAACTTGTCTTTAGTAATTACCCTATTTTCAGAATAAAGATTATTGAATAATTGCAATTCCATCTGGGATTTTTCATAACACAAAGTATATGTAAATGCCTGAGATAAGATTAATGAAGAATATAAAAAGAAGAGTGTTACTAGTAATTTAGTCATTTTTATAATATTGCTTTCTTAATGCTTTTCCAGTCCATGCAC
>JABFRV010000105.1 GCA_013140975.1 Saprospiraceae bacterium | reverse complement strand
CAATAATAGTTTAAATTTTATCAACCCATTATTTAATCTTAGTTTGGGGGCACAATTAAAATTTTTGAATTCACTTTATTTAGATTTTAATATTTCAAAAGAATTAAGTAACTTGCTTTATAGATATGAAAACAATAAGTTATACCGTGTTGGGTATGGATTTAACCCTCCCTATTCGATCCCATCTAAGCCAATCGGCCTTTTCCTTGGCTTGACTTATAAAATTTAATTATGCAAAATTTTTTTATCAGAATCTTTTCCACTTTACTGCTTCTTTCAATTATCTCGTCCTGTAATAAGAAGGTTGAAATTAATTCAATTCCACACGATAGTTTTCAATGGGATAAATACGCATATCCATCTGAAGAAAATATAAAGCACCAAATAAAGTTATTGCAGCAAGTTAAAAGACAAGCACAGTTAAGATCGCCTTCTAATCCTTTTGATTTTGAGATGATTGAACACGGACCTGGAAATATTGGTGGAAGAATTTCAGCTCTTGCGGTTCATCCGGTTAATGTTAATATTATTTATGCAGGTTTTTCAGTAGGAGGATTATATAAAACTGTAGATGGAGGAATTAGTTGGGTGCCAATTTTTGACAATGAATTGACAAATTCAATTGGCTCTATTGCAATTGATCCAGTAAACCCTGAAATATTATATGTAGGAACAGGTGATCCTGATATCAATGGCAATAGCTATATCGGAAATGGAATGTATAAATCAACCAATGGCGGAGCTTCATGGACACAAATTGGACTTAGTGAAGTAAGAATCATAAATGAAATACTTTTTGACCCTGTAAATTCACGAACTCTTTATGTTGGCGCTATGGGCAATCCGTTTGAGCCGAGTGCTCATCGCGGAGTTTATAAATCAACTGATGCCGGACAAACGTGGACAAAGATCTTGTTTATTGCAGATAATGCAGGAGTAACAGATATGGATATCGACCCAACTAATCCTAAGATTATTTATGCTGCGAGTTTTCAAAGAGTAAGAACTACAACACAAAGTATAGCTCAGGGCCCTTTAAGTAAGATCTATAAATCAATTGATGGAGGCCTTAACTGGAATATTGCTATGGAAGGAATCACTGTTACAGAATTTAGTCGTATCTCTATCGCGCTTGCACCTTCTTCTCCAAATATAATTTATGCACGTTGTGTACGCAATGACAAAATATGCAGTGCTACAGCAGCGTATAATATGGAAGGTCTTTATAAAAGTACAGACGGTGCATCGAATTGGACCAAGGTAAATGTTGGAACGGAGTTAGAGTGTGACTACATGGGAGGATTTGGCTGGTATTTTGGACATATAGCTGTTCATCCTAAGAATCCGAATGAAATTTACCTTATGGGTGTGTATACATTTTTTTCAAAGAATGGTGGACTTAATTGGGAATTTCTAGACTCTAATACTCCGGAAACGAACATTCATGTGGATCATCATATAATGATCTTTGATCGCAATAGCAATATTTTATTAGGCACAGATGGCGGATTATATAAAATGAATTCCGCAACACAACAATGGACAGATATTGAGAATATTGCAACGACCCAGTTTTATCGATTAGCATATAACCCTAATGAACCTAACAAATACTATGGAGGCGCACAGGATAATGGAACCTGCGCTGGCAACAAAGGACTTTTTAATGAATGGGAACGAATTTTTGGAGGCGATGGTTTTCAAACAGCATTTCATTCAAAATACCCGGACTATATCTGGTGTGAATATCAAAATGGAAATCTTCACAAATTTGATACTTCGAGATTTGAATTTGTTCGCTTTAAAAAAGGAATAACCGGAACTTCCAATTGGGATACACCATATTTCATAAGCAAGCATAATGAAGATACGATGTATTTTGGCAGTAATAAGATATTCGTCAATGCATCACCACATATAGACGATTGGAAAGAATTCAGTCCGGATCTGACAACTGCAGGACCATTTCCGAATCTTGGCACCCCGACAATAAGTTGCATTGCAGAATCTCCCTTAGTTCCTGGTCTTCTCATAAGCGGCACTACAAATGGAAATCTATGGATCAGAAATCCTAAGACAGAGGTATGGACCAAGGTTAATTCTAATCTTCCGAATGGTTATGTAACTAGTGTTCGCGCATCAGAATCAGATCCAAATACTTTCTACGTTTCCTTTTCCAATTATAGGAGAAATGATTTTACTGCTTACCTTTTTGTAACAAGAAATGGTGGAACCGATTGGAATTCTATTGCATCTGGAGTATTAAATGAACAACCGATTAATGATTTTATTGTACTTCCTAAGATGCAAGATAAAGTGATATTCACTGCTTCCTTAACAGGTGTTTATGGCACATTAGATGCAGGCGTTAATTGGCATCGTGTTGGAAACAATATTCCTTATATTCCAGTGAATAGCATTCTTTACAATCCAATATTAAAAGAAATAGCCGTAGGCACATTTTCCCGTTCACTTTGGAGCTTTAATGCTTCAACAATAACTGCAACCAAAAATACTAAACTTAGTAGTGAAATTCAAATAAATAACCCTGTTCAATCAATATTAAAAATTGAGAATATTGATATTACATTTAACAAAGTAAATATCATCAATCAGAATGGCGAAGTGCTTTTTAGTAAAAACATCTACAATAATTCAGAAGTAGAGATTGATGTTTCAGGATTAGCTTCTTCAATATATTTTCTACAGATTTTCGGAGACAATAATTACAAAACATTGAAGTTTGTAAAAATTTAAAAGACAAATTAGTGGAGAAAAAGTACTATTAATAACATTAAGAAAGCAACATTATATTCGTGATTCTAACCATAGACTCGCCTAAGAATATGTAGCTTGTAAATTCTTAGAATTACCAACAATAGAACTACATACCAATCTGTAGTACATTATTAATTCCTATTCGCAAATAAGAAGGACCCCAGGCACTTCCGTATCTTGGTTTTACCCAATTCAGCTGAAGGTATCTGAACATCTTATATCCAATATTACCAAGTCCGACAGAAAACTCTGAATAAGGTTTATCCTTATCCATTGCAAGAATTGAATAAGACAATATTTCTGTAAAACCAAGCTTGTTAATTAAATACACTCTATCTAAAATCAACCCTTCAAGATTGTACTCAACATGAAATTCTGAAGAACGAGTATATCCGATTCTTTGATAGGGCCTTAACACTTTAAAAGACATTTTATCACTTAAGTCATTTACTGAAAAAGGATTGGCACCGGGATGAATTGCTTCAGGCACATCTGAACGACTTAGAAAAGAGCGAGTGTATGAAAGATTCGTTTTTATACCTCCCCAACGCCCAAAATCTGCAAAATGACGCAAATATAAATTTA
Source organism: Saprospiraceae bacterium (assembly GCA_013140975.1). Classification (GTDB taxonomy): domain Bacteria; phylum Bacteroidota; class Bacteroidia; order Chitinophagales; family Saprospiraceae; genus Vicinibacter. The sequence goes on along the minus strand of JABFRV010000105.1, from coordinate 12,438 downwards.
GCATTACGTTAAATTTCTTTATGGAAGAGTAATAATTGATTGTTGGTTGTAATAAAAATTCCGGCCAGTCTGACCCAAGTTTTTGAATACCATCTGGCGTTTTCCAAACCTTTACATTAGGCTGATATCGAATTCCAAATCGAAGTTGTAATAATTTAGAATGATTAACATACAGAAAACTATCCTGAAATCGAGTTGAAGAATTAGATATGTATGCACTATCTCTATATCGAAAACTATAATTACTATGATTTATAGTATTACTTCGATTAAAATATCCTAATTCTATTCTCAATCGAAAATCATAATTCAGATCCACAGAATATCTTCCGGTTAAATAATATTGCTGGTACAGTTTAAAAAAATTATTCTTATAAAATAAACTAAAAATCTGATTATAAAAGGCATTGGTTGTAGCAACAGGACTGAATGCATTCAATTTTCGTCCTCCACTTATAGCGAAAATAGAATTCCTGATATCTCCCAAATGAAACTCTTGAGTAAGACCTGCCTGAATCTTGTTATCGGCATTTCCATAATGCAAATCAAGTTCGGTTTCAATCTTGCGCTTCCATAAAAAAGTATCTAGATAAATAAGAGAATGAATTGAAGTGCCAAGAACCAACCCTTGAATAGGATTAAACTGAGCCGCATTAATTAGATTTTGAGTACTAAAATAAGTTCGCTTCCAGGTATTGTTATATTCATATCCAAATAGAAGGTCGGTTAATTCAAATTTATTATTGATCCTATCCATTGAATCCTTATACGACTTAGATTCTTTATAAATTCTAATGCTGTCTTTGACTATATAATTTCTTAATTCCTCATCTGTCAATGGAATTGGACGAATCGAATCCCAATAAAGAGTAGTTTTTTTATTGGCTCCACTTACTATTTCAAGGACCTCGTCCTTGTTTTCTATAACCAATCTTTCTTCTTTTCGAAAATCAGAAAAATTCAACACAAAGCTTCCTTTCATTCTGAACCCAAGAAAACCTGCATTAAAAATAAAATTTTGAGATCGCAAAACCCAATTATTAACTTCCTCAAAATAAAAATGCTTCTGTTGAACAATAATGGTATCAAATGCTTCTTGCTTGATCTGCTTACCGAAAATATAGCCATCAAATTCATATATATTCCAACTAGAATCTTGAATATATATATAACCTCGCCATGTTGGATCTGCTTTAACTTTGGGTATTACTTCAATCTTATGAATGAGTTTACCTTCTTCATTAATATTGCTTCCTTTTAGACGGTATTTATAGTGAGCTATTGCATAATCGGCAATAGGTGAGATAATGGCTCTCCCAAATGTAGTTACGTTTTTGTATAAATTAAAATCCAAAGCACCTGCTCGATTAAATGAAAATCCGCGGTTATTTCCTGCAACTTTAGAACTCAACATTATTTCTTTTACAGCCTCTCCTTTCCGGAATTTTAAATTAGAAACAGATTCTGATAAATAAAGAATTCCTTTTCTATTCGTATCAAGATTTCCTCCAAAGTTTCCAATTGATTGACCCATAACTTTATCAGGTGCGTCCAGCATTTTAAAAATACCCTTAGAATAAGAATTACATTCAAATGCACTATCAACTCTTTCATGATACTTTCTTCTTTCTATAGCCTTTCGGATTATCGGATACGCTGGATCTTCTTTACTTGCAACAAAAACAGCGTCACTGAGATTATATTGAATCGATTTCAATATAATATCTTTTCTAATTTTAGCAGGGAAATTTTGAAGCACAATTTTTTGTTTTTCATAGCCTATTTGCTGAAAGACTACAACTTTATCATTGGCCTGTAGAGCCAATTCATAATTCCCTTGATCATTACTTGTAGTGCCTCTTCCAGTGTTTTCTATGTAGACACTAACAAATGGCAAGACGTCGCCATTCGCATCCCGAATTGTTCCTGAAATTTGACATATTACAGAACTTGTTGTGAAACAGCAGGAAAAAATAGTTATTTTAAAAAGCAAGGCTATTCTCATTCGCTTTCAATCCACTTTTGAATTATTAATATTCCATGAGTGCACAAAAAGGATTCAGGATGAAACTGCACACCTTCAATTTTTCTGGATTTATGCTTTAAGCCCATTACAATTCCATCAGATGATAAAGCAGTAATTTCTAGTGGTGGAGAAATCGTATCTGATTTTACAGCCCAGGAATGATACAGGCCTGCTTCAAAAGGATTAGGCATGTTATATAAAACAGAATTGGGCTTCAAATTTTTCTTTTTAAAGATCGATACTTTTTGGCCATGTTTCACTTTTGTTTGTCTAAATAATCTACAACCATACGCGTAAGCTATAGCCTGCATACCAAGACAGATACCAAGTATTGAGCAGTTATCAGGACAGTTTTGAATAAGCTTTATGGTCTCAGGAATATCATTAACTGTACCTGGTCCGGGAGACAATACTATGTAAGAGTAATCCTTTACTTTATTCAGCAAGTCAGACTGATACGTTAGAATATTAACTTCAGCCCCAGCTTCTTCCAGTAATTGTGCTATATTATGGGTAAAAGAGTCTTGGTGGTCAATAAGTAATATTTTTGTCACTATTTACGAAAAGAAAGGTTCAAAGATAATAAGTCAGATTTACATTTGCCTTGTGAAATGGGAATATAGCTATACAAAAGCAATTGAGCAGATTAATGTTTATCAAAAGGAAGGAATTAATTTCTTCTTTGCCCTTGACTTCGAAAAAAACAGTGGCATTGTCGTTCCTCTCCACAAAATCTTAGAATCTCCTGTTAAATATTCGTTTCATTCTCAATCTAATTTACAATGGAAACAAAAAATTTTTATCAATAAGTCTCCGGTTTCTTTTGAAATATTCAAGGGCAAGTTTAAAAAAATCTTGAATCACATTGAGAATGGCAATAGTTATTTATGCAACCTCTGCTTTCAAACTCCCATTCAATCTTCAATAAGCCTTGAAGACATCTTTACTTATGCACAGGCGCCATATAAGTTTATATATCAAAACAAATTTACAGTTTTTTCCCCTGAAAGATTTATTCGTATACATGACAATACCATAACGACGAATCCAATGAAGGGAACTATTCTTGCAGAAATTCCAAATGCAGAGGCAATGCTACAATCCAATCAGAAAGAAATTTATGAACATAATACAATCGTAGACTTGTTACGAAATGACTTATCTATAGTTGCTGATAAAGTAAAAGTTACAAGACTACAATATCTTGAAAAAATTAAAACAAACAATAACACACTCATTCAAATGAGCAGCGAAATTCAAGGTCATGTAAAAAAAATGTATCAAAACGAATTCGGAACTTTGCTGGATAAAGTCCTTCCGGCAGGTAGCATTTGCGGTGCTCCTAAACTAAAAACCTGTGAGATAATAAAAGACACTGAAGCAATCATCAGAAATTATTATACAGGAGTGTTTGGAGAATGCAAGGACAATACTCTTGATTGTGCGGTTGCCATACGATTCATCGAGAAAGTAGACAATCAATATTATTTTCGTTCAGGCGGCGGAATTACATCTATGTCTATTGCAAAGGATGAATATGAAGAAATGCTAAATAAGATATATGTTCCCATTTATTGAGTCAATGTCATATATCAAAGGTAAAATTCTTCACATTGATTTTCATCAAGATCGCATCAACCGTACATTTAAAAAGTATTATCCTTATACCAAGCCCTTACTTTTACACTCCCTACATTTGACTGACAATTCCGGATTCATTCAAAAGCTCAGATTAGAATACAATCAGCATAATTTCAAATGGAGTTTAAATCCTTATCAACCTACCCTATTTAAGAACTTTATTATCATTGAAACCGAACATTTGAATTATTCGTATAAATACTCTGATCGCCTCTTTTTTCAACATATTCGTAACTTATTTCCCAAAGAGACCGGCATCCTACTTTCCTGTCATAATCAAATTAGCGATGAACTCAATTCTAATATTTGCTTCAAAAAATCTGATAATTGGCATACAACAGAACATTTCTTACTAAATGGAACACAAAGAAATTATCTATTGTCCAATAATAAAATCAATATTGTGAATATTGGGATTTATGACATTCATAATTATAGTACCTTTAAACTTATTAATGCCTTGAATCCCTTAGATACAGCGACTGAATATTCAACACAACTTATTTCAAAAATGATTAAATATGACAAACTATGAACTTATTCAAAAAAAAATCAATGAGTATAACGCTCAGCTGATTGTAGTATCTAAAAACAGGTCAGCAGAAGAAGTACTTCCTATATACAACCTGGGCCAACGAAATTTTGGAGAGAACAGACCACAGGAATTAGAATCGAAATTCAACCTGCTTCCTAAAGATATCAACTGGCATCTTATAGGCCATCTACAATCCAATAAAGTACGTTCAATTCTTCCGATTGCAACTTTAATACATTCGGTTGATAATATAAAGCTATTGCATGTCCTTAATGAAGAATCCAAACGAATTCGTAAAACTCAAAATATTTTATTGCAAATAAAATTATCTGCTGAGGAATCAAAACACGGATTTTTGTTTACAGATCTATTAACCTTATTGTCCTACAAAGAAATTCAAGCCTTAGCAAATCTAAACATTATTGGTGTAATGGGCATTGGAAGCTTGACAAGTGATCCAACAATAACAAGAAATGAATTCAAAACTTTAAAAAATTATTTCTCAATATTAAAGGAAAAATATTTTCCAAAAGACGACTTTAAAGAAATTTCTATGGGAATGTCGGGAGACTATCAGATTGCCCTTGAAGAAGGAGCTACTATGGTAAGAGTCGGAAGCCTGTTATTTTAATGCTCTAAAGCAATGAAGCTCTAAAGCTCTAATATTAAAATAATATAGGCTGATTTTTTTAAAAAAATCAGCCTATATTATTTTTTTACGAAGATGTAATTAGAACTCTCCAACATTAAAGCTTCGGAGCTTTAGAGCAGTAGAGCTTTAGATTTAGAGCTTTATAAAGCTTTACTTTTTCCATTCAGAAATCGCCTCATTGTTCATTCTGACAAAGTCATCGTTTCCTGCAGCTTTGGCAAGTTCACTCGATTTTTCCGCAGCTGCGATTGCTTCTGCTATTTTTCCCAATCGACCTAGAATCAAAGATTCAATTCGAAGCTTCCAGTACTTTGCGTCCATAGATGTAGATTTTTGAATCCAACCTAAGGCTACGTTCATATCTTTATTGTTATCGTAATAATATTTTGCTGCGTTGTAATAATCATCTGAAGATGGTCCGGCCATTACTTTTTCAATATTTTTCATCACAACTTCATCAACATTAGTTGTAATATCTATACTCACCTGAGTATTTTCCCAGGAAATTATAAGCTTACTGGAGTTTGATGTAATATCATTGATATCGATTGTAAAGGTTTCTACAACACTCAATAATTCTTCAGGTTTAACTTTTACCGATGACACAACCTTGGTAGCATCAAAATTCTGTGGAGTTCCTCCAATGTTAGTTTCATTATAAAGAATTACTTCCCAGCTATCCTCTCCGGGAGTGGCAAATAAAGAGTACGAGCCTTTATTTACAGGCTTGCCACCAAAACTGAGGTTTTCGCTAAAAGTGATCACTGTAGACCGATTTGCTCCAGTTCTCCATAATTTTCCAAAAGGAACAAGTTCTCCGAAAATCTTACGATTCTTTACACTTGGTCTTGAATATTCAATAGTAACTGTTCCAAGGCCCAATTTCTGCTCAATCTTACAAAATGGACTTGCAGCTGGTGTTGTAATCTGCGCCTCTATTACGGTGCCTAAAAGCATTAAAAGGGAAAAAATTAGTTTATTCATGTTTTTGATTTGTGCATATAACAGCTAATTTGGGCTAAATGTTATATTCCTTGAAAAAATATTTACACATATTATAAAATATCATAATATGTTGTATATTTGCCCTATTAAGAACTCAAAATAATTAAATTATGATCATTGCAGCTATTTGTACCGTTTGCTTTATCTGTTCCTGGTTTTTAATTCAAGTTCGAACTTCTCCTGAACATGAATAGTTCTATTTTGATCTAAAGCATTAGAAATCAGACAATTAGCCGAACATTTATTTCTTCGTTCCTGAATTAATCCTATTTTAAAGGAACACCAGCCTGTGGCTTACCCGATTTTCTCACTAATTTTATCTGCCAGGGATTATTATTATAAGTCGCTGTTCCGATCAACACCATTGCAGTGGGATCCACTTTAACATTCCATTCGGAAGATGTATCTTTATTGATTGACCGAAATTCGATAGTTTTCGACTCAGTGTTGTACAGATATTTGCCTTCATCAGTTTGATTCTCATATTCTCCCTGAATATAACTTCCGTCTTCTTTAATATCCAACCATCGTCCTTTATATAGATTATCCTTAGGCGTAGCTTCACTAATTGATAAGGCAAAGTAAAAGTTCCAAATACTATCAGTAATCATTAAAAAAGGTTTTTGTGAAGTAGCTTCCTTAATGAAGGCCTCATCCGCTTTTTTAAGCTTAACCAATGACGTTGAAGTCGGTTTCGATTCTCGTATTGTCGTATTCGGGTTTGTAGAATTGGCAGCAGGTATTGTTTTGTCCGATTTACAAGAAATACCAATAACCGCAAGTAAAAAGCAAGAATAAATAAAATTATGCATCTATGAATCTAAATTAGAATACAAATAAATATGTTTGCTGTCGATTTCTATCATATTTCTCAATACCTTAGATATTAATTAACGATTCTTTGCAAAATGCTTGCAGTTGACAAAGCTATTTACTCTCATTTTGACTTTCTAAAAGAAAGAAATATTCTTTTGGCGTTAAGTGGTGGCCTTGACTCCATGGTTTTGTCTCATGCATTAATAAAAGCGGGTCTAAAATTTTCTGCTGCGCATGTGAACTACAAATTACGAAGCAACGATTCAGATGATGATGAAAAGTTTGTTGCCAATTTCTGTAAGAACAAGGGAATTCCCATTCATATAAAAATTGAACCCATAAATTCTAAGATTCAAAGTAATATTCAAAATACTGCGCGAGAAATTCGTCATCAATTTTTTACTCAGCTTCGATCAGAAAACAATTACAATATTCTACTAACGGCACATCATCAGAACGATCGTGTCGAAAACCTTCTAATTAATCTTGCTCGTGGATCAGGATTACGTGGATTAAGTGCAATGCCTGTTTCTTCCGGCTCTATTTTCAGACCCTTACTTGATTTGTCCAAAGCTGATATAATGCATTATGCAGAGGAAAATAAAATTAAATGGCGAGAAGATTCCAGCAATTCTGAAGATTATTACTTCAGAAATTATTTAAGAATTAATATTATTCCAAAACTAGAAGAATGGGCTCCCAATTTTACAAATAATGCAAGTAGATCAGCCAGTTTACTTAGAGAAGAGTATGAGACTCTTCTTTACTTTAGACGCGAATGGGAAAAAAAACATATACACGCTAATGTACAGCAATTAATTATCGACATTCAACACAATCAAGAAGATTCATTTATATCCAGTTATCTTTCTGAACTGGGCTTTCATCCAAATACAATTCAGGAAATTTCAATAAGTTTGAATAAAACAGGCAGACAATTTGAGTCTCATGATACCTGGAAAGCATTTATTGACAGAAATCAAATTATTCTTATTCCGAAACATAGGGACATCCTTAATAGAAATCCAATAACGATTCATGAAAATCAAGGTTTAGTCCCTTTATATAATTCGATTTTAAAAGTTTCACGTTTTCGCAAAGACAATTTACCGTTTGACTATAAAAATAATCCACCAGAGATAATTTGTATTGATGAGTCCAGAATTCATTTCCCATTAATCGTCAGACCCTGGCAAAACGGGGATTGGATACGACCACTGGGAATGAAAGGAAAAAGCAAAAAAATTCAAGACATTCTTACGGATCTAAAAATCCCACTTCCGGATAAAGAAAAGCTTCTTGTAGTAGTTTCCAATAACGAAATCATCTGGTTAATAAACTTTTTTGTTTCTGAATCTGTTAAAATTACATCATCAACTTCAAAAATTTATTCAATTGAATATATTAACACTGTCTAATTCTATTCGGCTCAAGTCAAATTTAAAGTTGCTACTCCTGCTTTCAATTTTATTTACATTTTCCTGCAAGAAGAAAGAATTGCAGATTCTTGGAGTTCCAACGATTCAAGATTCCCAAACTATTTATCCTGTAATTCCGGAATTCGAATATTTCAATCAAGATAGCCAGCGGATATCATTACAATCTTTAGGATACAACATACATATCGCTAGTTTTTTCTTTACCTCTTGTCCAACCATTTGCCCTAAAGTAATGAGAAGCATGAGTCGCATTGCCGATTTATTTGCTGATAAAAACAACATCAGTTATTTATGCTTTTCTTTAGATAGTAAAAGAGACAGTATTCCAAGATTAAAAGAATACTATGACAAAGTCGGACTCAATAATAAAAATTTTCATTTGCTAAGAGGTATTGATATGAATGATTCAAAGAAGCTTGCACAACATTATTTAAGCACAGCGAGTGAAGATCCGGAAGCAGCCGGCGGAATAAATCACAGTGGCTGGATTCTACTAGTAGATAAAAATAGACACCTTCGTTCATATGCAGATGGGACAAATACAGAGGATGTAGATAGATTCATTGGTGACATTAAGATCTTATTGAACGAGAAGAATTGATCCTATACATGAAACAGTTCTTTTTTTTTGCTATTATTATTCTGTTTGTTTCATGCAAGTTTTCAACTTCAACGTATAAGTCCGGAAAGAACCTTTATGAGAATTATTGTTCTTCTTGTCACGGCAAGACTGGAGAAGGTTTAGGTCAATGGTATCCCTCTTTAAAGGACACACAATATCTAAAATCGAATAGAAATTTAATACCACTATGGATAATTCATGGCATCCAGCCTGATTCTTCTTCAATATTTAAAGGAAGATTCAATCTTGTAGAAATGCCGGCAAATAAGTCGATTTCAGAAGCCGATTTATGTAATTTGTTGAATTATATCAACGAGGAATACTGGCAATTCAAAAGTTATGAACTTCAAGAAGTTAGCACTATGATAAAGCAATTCAATGCCGATCAAAAACATTGATCAGTAGATGTAAATTAGAAATAAATTTCTAATTAATTACTGCGCGTGGTAAGCCTGATTATGCGCAAGAGTCGCTCCACACTTCCCACAAGGTGTTGCACCAGCTCCGCCTCCAGCACAACCTTTAGGGCAGGTAAAGTGCCATACTCCCTTCGCATTTTGCGCAGGCTCGGTACTCTGTGGCCCTGGAACCGGAGTTAAGTTTGCCGGAGCAGTTACATTTGGAGTAGAATTGTCAGCCGGAGCAGTCACTTCTGGGGTTGTAGTAGTGGTGCTTTCAGCTTTCTTAGAGTCTGATTTACAAGCGATACCAACTAATATAGTTAATAAACAAAAGAAAAGAATTCTTTTCATTGATTGAAATTTTACACGAAGAAACTAATTATTTTTAAAATGGGAGTAACTTTTTTAAAAATGGAACGAAATTCCAAGAGACGGAAGTATTGGAAGTTGATTCACTCTTGTATTCCTTACAACATTAAAATAGAAGATATTCTTTCTGTCTAAGGCGTTTGTAACAGAAGCCACAATTTCGAGATTTGTGTTTTTACTAAAGTCAATTCTTCTCTTAATTGAGAAATCTAAACGATGGTAATAAGGCAATCTTCCTGAATTGATTTTTTCAGAATAAACGACTCCAATATCAGGGTTGGCGGTTCCAAAATTCGTATCAATTCCATTTTCAACTCTATATTCCCCTATAAATCCCTGTACCTTGGTAAAAGCAAAGCCTGAACCTAAATTATATCGAAGACCAGTCTCCCATACCTTAGCTCTGCCCCACTGGTAATCAAATACCAAGTTTACATTATGCCTTCTATCAAATAATGCAGGAAATTTTTGAACTCCATCATCACGGTTTACAAATCCAAGTGAATAACCAGCCCATACTCTCCAATTTACCCATCTGGCATTTATTAGAAAATCTATACCATAAGAATCTCCACTCTCTTTTACAAATGTAGGCTCTAAGGATGATCTTCGGTTTCTATTTAAATTGTAAAGGGAATTAAATTTCTTATAATACGTTTCAACATTGACGTTAATCTGATTCGTAAGATCGTATTCTGCGCCCCCGATTGCATGCGTGCCATAAATAAGATCAGGAGATGTCAAAAAACCAACAAATAAATTCACTATGTCTCTCTCGCTTACAGAACTCATAAGATTCTGAGAATATAATCCACCGGCCGCTTTTAATCTAAACTTTTGGTTTACATTATATTTCATTCCAAATCTTGGTTCTACTGAGAATCGCCCAATAGAAGCATAATATTGAAACCTAATGCTTGGATCCAGCACAATTCTCTTTCCGGTATATCTGTGTTTTAAGAATCCGGCGATCTCTGTATTATTGTCAACTTGAGAAACCGGAACTTTTAAAAAATTTGTAAAATTAAAATCTGTTGAATATGCATTAAATTCAACTCCATATTTAGTTTCAGAATTACGGCCGAAAAATGAAAAATCAAAATTTGATAAAATTCCTTTAATTCTACTCTCTCTTGGAGTTGATTGAACTTCATCCAAAAATATTTTATAATCAGTAAAAGCGACATTACCTCCAACGATTAATCCTGAATTACTTGGTATAAGTTTAAAGTTTGATCCCATTCCTATGGCTTTCCAATCCAGGTTTGCCAGACCAGTATAACGAACATTATCTGTGAAGTTAAATCCGAATAGATTCAGAAAACTTCCGTTATTTGAAATGGTCGAAATTTTCGCATAAACGTCTTGAAAGCTAAATGGCAGGTTCCCTGTAAGGGAATCCAATGCATACTTATATAAAGTTTTTGAAGTCTGATCGATGTAAGATTTCTTTCCTGTAACAATAAAGGATGTACTGGAATTTTTATCTTCTCTGAATTTTATTATTGGTCCTTCAAGCAATAGTTTTGCCATAAAAGGACTTGCACTTCCGATGCCGCTAAACCTGGTCTTATTCCCTTCCCTCGTTTTAAGGTCAACTATAGCTGAAATTCGGCCTCCATATTCTGCTCCAAATCCTCCAGTTAATATATCTGCACTCCGGATAACTTCTGTTTCAAAAACAGAGAAAATCCCAATAGAATGAAATGGATTAAAAATTGTCATTCCATCAAGCATAATTCTGTTTTGGACCGGGCTTCCTCCCCGAATATAAATTTGTCCACCCTGATCTCCCGTTGAAATAACCCCGGGAATGATTTGCAAATACTGCGCAATATCAGGTTCTCCTCCAGTGGAAGGAAGAGATTTTATTTCTTTCGGAGTAATGGTTATTGAAGACACTTTAACTTCTGTCCTGGCTTGTTCTTTTTGAGCAGAGATGCTAACTTCTTTAAGACTTACAGAACTTTCTGCAAGCGTAAAATTTTTATTTACAATCTGTCCTTTCCGAAGACTCAAGGGCGCCATTATGGTATCATAACCTAAATACGTAGCCATTATCTCATAATCACCAATTGGAACCGCGTTAATCGAATAAAAACCAGATTCATTACTCGTTGCACCAAATGTTGTACCTTTCAAAAGAACAGAAGCATAGGAAAGGGGTTCACCTGTAGCCTTATCATAAACATGTCCGCGAATATCAGCTTTTTGCCCAATAATTGCAGATATTAAAAGAAAGTAAAAACTAAATAACCAGAAATACTTCATATTCTTAAAACGGCTGCAAATGTAATTCTTTGATGTAAATTAATTTATTAAACAGAAAAGTCATTTAACAACAATACACCTCACCCTCAATATACCTCTAGGAATTAAGAAGGTCTTTGCTGAGCTTAGCTTCTGAAGGTTTGATTTTTCCACTTTGAAGTAAACGAAATTCTCTTCTTATTGCTGCGTCTTCCCAGGCCTTCTTCTCCTCCTCTGTGTCCGGAATGGCTTGTGGGATAATTTTGGGCTTCATAGTTCTATCATCTAATGCAACAAATGTAAAATAGGCCTGATTGGACTTACGCCTTTCACTTGTTTTTATATGTGTTGTAAATACCTCAATAAAAATCTCCATAGAAGTTGTAAAAGTTCGGGACACTTTTGCCTTAATGGTTACAATATCTCCCAACTTTATTGGTTCCTGAAAAGTTAAATGGTCAACTGAAACAGTTACCACGCTAGATTCGCAATGTCTGCTAGCGCAGATACCACTCGCAATATCCATTAGCCTCATTAAATTTCCTCCCATTAGATTTCCCAACAGATTTGTATCATTGGGAAATACCAATTCCGTCATTTCTGTTATTGATTCACTTACTCGCTTTGTCGTTGGATACATAATTTTCTTTTACAATTTTTAAATTAAACAACTCTATAAATT